>JASLNX010000090.1 GCA_030745815.1 archaeon | reverse complement strand
GAATTGACGCAGGGCAAAGCAAACTCGGGGCCCCGGCAAGAAGTGAACGAAACGCAAAATATAACCAGTTGCTTAGAATAGAAGAAATGCTTGGGGAAAGTGGCAAATATTTGGGTAAAGGGATTTTGAAATAAAAAAGAGTTGTCCAAGAATTTGCGCTTAAAAGAAAGAAATATAAATGCCTGTAAACTATTAGTGGATTAGAATGCTTGAACTAGATTTAATCACACTTGCTGTGCTTCTTGCCCTTAGCGCCTTCTTTTCAGGGGTTGAAACCGCACTTGTTTCAATTGACCGAGTGCGAGCAAGGCAGCTTGGAAAAAAGGGGTCAAAAGCAGCAATGCTTATTGAGGAATTTCAAGCAAACCCATACAACATGCTTAGCGCAATACTCATTGGAAACAATGTAGTAAACATTGCGTCAACTGCCATTGCAACAAACATTGCAATTCAATTATTCCAAAGCCACGCAATTGGAATTGCAATTGGAGTAATGACCTTTTTGATTCTGGTGTTTGGAGAAATCACTCCAAAAAGTATTGCAGTTCAAAACGCAGAATTCATTACACTAATTGTGATAAGGCCAATTAAACTGCTTTCAATAGCCCTGAGCCCAGTGATATGGCTATTAGGCAGCGTTAGAAAAATAATAATGCGAATAATTGGAACCAAAGAACCAGAGCCCATGACAGAACAAGACGTAAAAACCATGGTTACAATTGGGGCAGAGGTTGGGGCAATAGAAAAAGAGGAAAGGGAAATGATTCACCGAATCTTCAAGTTTGACGACATTGAAGTAGAACAGGTTATGACCCCGAGAGTGGAAATGAAAGCGCTACCTGCAAAAACTAAGCTAAAGGACATTAAGAAACTTCTGGCCAAGACCCCTTATTCAAGAATTCCAGTTTACAAAGAAGAACTTGACAACGTTATTGGAATATTTTACGTAAAAGATGCTTGGGGCCACATTGGCGGCCAAATGAACATAACTCTGGAAAAGTTTGTTAAACCAGCAATATTTGTTCCGAAAACAAAGAAGATTGACAAACTGCTCGCCCAATTCCAAAGAGAACATATTCACATGGCAGTAGTTGTTGGAGACTACGGGGGAGTATTAGGCCTTGTGACCCTTGAAGACTTGCTTGAAGAAATTGTTGGCGAAATAGTTGACGAATCAGACCCTGTTTACACCATAAACAAAGCTGGAAAAAACAAGCACGAAGTAAACGGCAGGATTTCGCTTGAGCAAGTTAACAAGGCCCTTGGGACCACCCTAAAAAGCAGCGAGTACGACACTCTAAGCGGCTTTATGATTGAGAAATTTGACAGGCTTCCAAAACAAAACGAAAAGCTAAAAGTTGGCAAGCACACTCTTATTGCAACAAGAGTAAGGGCCCCAAAGATTTTGATGATAACTATTTTGAAGAATCAATAAAGACTTCACAAAGCAGTTATTTAAAATTGTTACTTATCATAATGAGATTTGGTTGGCTATGCGAAAAATACTACTTGTATTGCTTTTGGCACTTTTGATTTTGCCCTCAATTGGGTTTGCAGAAGAACCAACATGCGAAGCAACCATGGGAAAAGTTGAAGTCTTTTTCTTCTGGCGCGAAGACTGTTCACACTGCCACGCTGAAACAGAGTTCCTAAAGGAAATGGAACAAAAATTCGGGGACAAACTTGAAGTTCACTACCTTCTTGCAGAAGACAACCTTGAATTGTTTTACCAAATGGCTGAGGAAAATGATGCGCCAACCCAGTGGCTCCCTGCAACATTTATTCCCTGCTGCAACTGGCACATAATAGGATTTGACGAAAAGGTTGGTGAGGAAATTGAATCAAAAATTAGGGGGCAACTTGAAGTTCCGGCTTGTGAAGAAGACAATTATGTGTTGGTTCCACTAATTGGAAAAATCAACATGGATGAAATATCTCTCCCCGCATTTACTATTACTTTAGGATTATTGGATGGATTTAATCCGTGCGCTATGTTTATTCTACTAGTGCTGCTTTCCCTTCTAATCCACACAAAGAGCAGAAAAAAGGTTGCATTTATTGCAGGCACTTTTGTGTTTGTCTCAGGACTTGTTTACTTCCTGTTTATGGCGGTCTGGCTAAACGTTTTCATGTTTATGGGATTCACAGGCATTGTAAGAATACTACTTGCACTAATGGCCCTAGCAGTTGGACTAATCAACATAAAGGACTTCTTCTTTTTTAAAAAAGGAATCTCTTTGTCAATCCCTGACACTGTAAAACCCAAAATATTTAACAAAATGCGAAAAATCATTCAAAGTAACGACCTCCCAGCAGTAGTGTTTGGAACAATATTCCTTGCGTTTTCAGTGAACCTTTTTGAATTCCTTTGCACCGCCGGATTCCCTGCAATTTTTACCAAGATCCTTGTAGAGCAAAACCTTTCAACAACAATGTATTATGCCTACATGCTACTCTATGTTTTGTGTTACATGATTGACGACGCAATAATTGTTTCAATAGCAGTAATTACTCTTAGAAGCAAGAAAATGACTGAAGGTTGGGGCAAGTGGTTAAAGCTCATCAGCGGCCTGATGATGCTTGGTCTTGCCTTTGCAATGCTTTTCGCACCAGAACTCTTAATGTTTACGTAGGACCTAAAAGAATTTGTCAATTGTACTTTGCTTCTTTTGCACGCCCTTAATTTTTGACTTTGGATTCCCAATTTCAAACTCAAAATTGTAGAACTCCAAATCATTTCGCTCAAGTAGTTCATAGGCGTTCTTTCCAATCGACGGAGCAACAAGAAGGCCCCTGCAATTCTTTCCCTTAATTTTGCAGACCTGTTGAACGTAACGCTTAAGTTGCATAACAGAATTGTAGTCCGCCTGCCTTCGCTTTACCTCAACAACCACAATATTGCCCTCTGCATCCTCTGCAAGAATGTCAACAACGCCTTTTCTAAAAACCTCTTCCTGGTTCAAGGGCTTTAGGCCAGGTTCAAGAAAACTCAAATCCTGCATTAGCTCGTTACTAAGTTCTCGCTCAGAACCAAATAGCCGCAAGTCGGCAGTCTCCTTTATTGCGTAATGATGAAGACCTTCAACCGAGTAAAGAAGAACATTTATT
>JASLNX010000089.1 GCA_030745815.1 archaeon | reverse complement strand
TATTTTGTTTACACCTGACGTGTTGCAAATCGCGGTTCTTGCAGTACTAACGCTTTTAATGCACAAGCTTGCAAACATTATAGCATTTAATGCAAGACTAAAAAAGGTTCCGTGGTGAACTGCATTAGAAAAGAACTTGTTTTTTTAGTAAAGTTTTTTGCAATATACTTTGTTTTGCAAGCGGTAATAATGCTAGCTCCCTTGGGTTGGTTGCAGAACTTTATTGCATCATTTGAAGCAGGGTTACTTGGCCTTGAAAGCGTTACGAACGCAATCCAAGCAGGCGGGGGGATTTTTATAATTGCCGCAAACTGCACAGGCCTTGTGTCGGCAAGCATTTTAGCAGCCGTTGTTTTCTCTCTTAAAAAGCCAGAGTTTAAAAAAAAGCTGCTTGTTTTTGTCGCAGGATCCTTTGCTTTAATGTTACTTAATTTGGCAAGACTCTATCTTGTACTTCTTGTTGCAACCAGTTTTGGATTGATGTGGGCAGAAACTGTACACACCGTAAGCTGGTTTACTACTGCGGCGTTAGTTTTGGCAGCGTGGTATTTTGGAACAAAAAGAATTGCTAAAGTAACAAATTTCAAAGAGCTTTTGTAGCCTTTAGTAATTTGAAAGAATTTCCTTTGTTATTTCCGCAAAGGCAGGCCTTGTTATTAGAACACCTACAAGAACTCCAACAGATGTAGTTATTGCAAAGCCCACAAGCTTTCCGAGGCCAAACCCAATAACTATTATTGGAAGCATTACAACAAGGGTTGTTGCAGCTGCGGCAATAACCATGAAAAAGGCCCTTTTTGCTCTGGTAACAAGGCTTCCTTCTCCGCCTTCTCCGCCTTTCATTAGTTCGTCGGTTATAATTATCTGATCGTCAACACCTGTTCCAACAGCTGCAAGAATTCCTGCAACAGCCCCAAGGTCAAATTTGCTAATAAGTGAAGCAAGTGCAACTGTAATAAACACTTCACAAAGTCCAATGAAAACAATTGGAACAGTTAGTTTTAGAACGCGATAGCGAAGGAAAATAACCAGCGCTACTACTAAGAGTGCAACCAGTCCAATAAGGCCTGCGTTGACTAAAAAGTTTTCTCCAAGAAGCGGGCTAATTGTTTCCTTACTAATGCTTTTTACTCCAACTGGAAGAGAACCGCTTTCAAGAAGAATTGATAAGTCAGATCGCCTTTCCTGAGCTTCCTCAAGAGTTGGCGCAAAGCCCCTAATTAAAAGATTTGAAATTGGTTCGGTTGTGGCCTTTGCTTCGTCTGGAATATCCTGATTTGTTACATCTGAACTAAGTGAAATAATTTGCTTAAGACCAGTTGCCTGCCAAACAAAAGGAAGTGCAGCCTCAAATCCTGGCTCCAATACCTCAAAACCAATTGAGTCAAGCTCTTGCTTGAAAGATTCAGGCAAATCAGGTGAAACAAGTACACTTTGGTTTGACTGCAAAAGAATAGCAAGTTCTGCAACCTGCTCTTCAGTAAAAGATTCATCGTCTGCAATTAGGTAAGGCATTGTTGAATTCAATAAAATTTTCTCAATTTCAGTTTCAACAGGAATGTTTTCGTTTCTGTTTCCTTCAATTAATAAAAGCCTGTCTGTTTCGTAGGTTTCCCTTGAAACAACAAGCATTGTTTCCTTTGGCCTGTCAATGTAAAAATAAGTCTGCTCGCACTCATACTGCCTTCCAGTGCCCTGTTCATATCCTGTTAATTCGCATTTGTGCCAGCTGAGGTCCTTAAATCTCTCGGCCGCGTCGCTTTTTAGAATAAATGGAAGGGTCCAAAGAACAGAATTTTCCTCCTGCTGCTGCAGGGAATATCCTTTTGTTGGATCTTTAATTATGTCAATTATGCCTTCTCCGGTAAAAACGGTTTGGCCATCAATTATTACTTCAAAGCGGCCTTGCTTCATTAGTAAAGATTCAATCCTTTCAACGGTTGCAGGGTCTGTTTCGGCAACCTGAGCAATTACAAACTCTTCTCCAAAAAAGTTTACACTAGTGTCTCTTAAGCCAGTCCAATCAAGCCTTTGAGAAATTGTTGTTGTAATTCTTGCCCTTTCTTCAAGATCCAAAATAGGCTCGTCAAATTCTATTTGAAAAAGGGTTCCTCCCTTGAAATCAATTCCAAAATCTATTCCATTAATTCCAATTATTAAAAAGCTGCCCATCATGAAAGCAAGCAAAAGAATAATTTTGTAATTTTTAATAAGTTCACTCATACTCTTTCCCTCCTTTCAATGTACCAGAGTAGAACCGGTGCGTTCATAAACCAGGTTGAGGAAAGATCAATCAGTAGGCCAAAGAGTAAAACTGCTGAAATTTCAAACACAACCAGCATTTGGCTGGTGAATGAAAGTATAAGCATTGCTGAGAGTGCGGCAATTGTTGTAAAATTCATTGTAAGGCCAGTTATAAGAGAATCATACACTCTTTGGTCTTTACTTTGCTCCATTCTCTTAAGAAGCTTTGTTGTAAGCATAACGTCTGCGTCAACACTGTAACCAATTAGCATTAAGAGGGCTGGAATAGAACTTAGGGTTAGTGGAATTTGAAACAATGCCATTAGCCCAAGTGCTCCAATAATATCTAGTGCAGATGAAGCAATTACTGCTGCACTTGGAACAATTTGCCTGAAGAAAATAAAGATTACAATTGTTATCAGAATCATTGCAACAATTCCAACATTAAAAGCGGTTCTGTAAAATGCGTTTCCAAGAGTTGGAGAAACCTCTTTCTTTTGAAAGGCCACCTCTTTTCCCAACTGGAATTTTTCACTTACAAGGGTTTGCACTTGATTATTGAAACTTTCTTTAGCGTCAACTACTGCCTCTGAAGCCTGCAAAACTGCCTTCTCAGCGTCTGCTGAAATAGTTACTGCCGGAATGTAATCGGAAACCAGTTCAATAACTGTCTGAGAGTGTGCAATAGCTGTTTCGCCCTGCGCTGCCTTTGCAAGAGCAAGCTCTTTTTCTGCAGCAAAAATTGCAGTATTCCTGGCAAACTTTATTGTAAGGCCGTTTCCACTTACAGGCGAAGAAGTTGACACAACACTAAGGTCAGTTAAATCAAAGTTTTGAACAAGAATTTCTTCAGTCACCCTTGCATCAAGAGGCTTTTCTGAACGCATAATTATGAGCGTCCCACCGCTTAAGTCTATTCCAAGCGGAACTCCAGGGTAAACAAATGCAAGAAATGAAGTTGCAATAAGTATGATAATTGGTATAATTAGCAGTCTTTTGTAATTGCCCTTGTATAGTCCAATCAATGGGTTCATGAAAAAGCACCTTTACCTATTTTAAACAAAGAGGAGCATAGAATGTTAATCTGCAAGGTTTTAAAATGCTTTTGGAGAGGTTTCATGAATCTAAGAAAACTACCTGACCACAAGGAATTATTGGAGATTGCTCTTCGACGAGGCCGAAAGGAAGCAGGCACTGTTGAAAAGCAGGCAACTCCTGTAAAAAAGGAAAAGGCTAAAGAAAAGAAGAGAATTGAGGTTAGTGCAAACTATATTGAAAAAACCCTTTTCAAGGTTATTACGGATTTTCCAAACCTTGAGGAAATAGACCCCTTCTATGCAGAACTCATAAAAGCCACCATTGACGCTGACAGGGTAAAACAAGCCCTTGGCCAGTTTAGTTCGGTTTCCAAAATTATAAAAAACATCAAGAAGTCACATTTAATTAGAATAAACACAATTGGAAAAACAGGCAGAGGAAGG
>JASLNX010000088.1 GCA_030745815.1 archaeon | reverse complement strand
TTTTTTTTCCGATTCCAGACCATTTTGTGTTCCATTTCCTGCGAGCATTTTTTTTCCGTTGTGGCAGCGATTGAGGCAAAACACTTTGCTTTCCTGTCCTTGCTCCGTTAGGTTGCTGCAGAGTTCTTCAATTACTTTTTCTACGCCACCAATGCATGGCTTGTAATGGTGTGAAATGTGAAGTATTTTCATATGGTATCCCTCAGCTGTTTAATGAATCCAATTGTCAAACCAAACCCAAACATTACTGTTCTTGCAACAATTAGTGGCGGGGCAATTAGTCCAACTGCAAGGTCATGCCCTCCGGCCCATATTGCAAACGGAACGGTTGAAACAAGAAGTGCTCCGAACAAAACCAGTGCAAAGTAAACTCCGTTAACTCCAAACGGCGCAAGGAAAAGGCTTAGGCAAATTAGGAAAAAGAGCCCGGTCTGCAGTTTAACTGTTTGGCCGGTGTAGCTGTCCTTAATCATCTTTTCACTGTGCTTTCCGTAAAGCTTTGTTCTCCAATATGCTCTGAAAAATTTAACTTTAAGGTATCTCTTTAGTGAAATTGGGTGAAAGTGATAAACCGCTGCATGCTGGTTGAACACCATTTTGTAGCCTGCCTTGTTTATCCTAAAGCTCAAATCTGTGTCCTCTCCACTTGCCATTGGAAAGCTTGTGTCAAATCCGTTCATTTCGTCAAATACCTTTTTTCTGTAGGCTGCGCTGTAACTTCCAATAAAATCAATGAATTCCTGCTTTGCCATCTTAGAATGGCGTTTTTCTATTTCCAGGTGAGTAAATCTTGCAATTAATTCCTTTTGCTTGTTTTTGTAGGTTCCTTGCACGCCGGCAATCTCACTATTCTCAAGCGGAGCAAGCATTTCCTCCAACCAGTTCTTTTCGGCAACGCAGTCGCTGTCAAGAAAAACAATTATTTTTCCCTTTGCCTGCTTTGCTCCGTTGTTTCTTGCGGTAGCAGGTCCAGCGTTCTTCTGCTTCAAAAGCTTTACTCCCTTAAAGCCAGCAGCAATTTCTGCCGTTTGATCTTTGCTTCCATCATCAATGACAATTACTTCAAAGTCCTTGAATGTCTGTGCCTGCAGTGCACTCAAACACTTGCCCATAGTCTTTTCTGCATTGTATGCTGGAACAATAACGCTTGCTTTCATCAAACTACCTTCTAAATGGCGGGCCTTACTTTATTCGCCTTTTTATTCTATTAACTGCCTTTTTTGCAGTTCCAATAAATCCAAACTTCTTTACTGACTCCGAAATTTTATGGAAGTCCATTCGCAGTGCCTTAATTGGGTGCCTTTTTCTGTAGGCTGAAAGAATTTCTCGAACTGCCCAATCTCTCCAGTAGCACAAGTCTTCATCACTCATGTCTGTAACGTTGAGGTTTAATTCAAGGCACTCGCTGCAGCCTTCAATAAATTTCTCTTCGTCTTTAATTAGGCCCTTTGATTTTGCGTAATCGTACAACTGGCTTCCAGGAAACGGGTTTGCAATAAAAAGTGACTGGACATACAAGTCCATTTCTTTTATGAATTCAACAGTTTCCTTAATTGTTTCAACGCTTTCTCCGGGAATTCCAACCATAAAATTTGGGTACATCTTTAGGCCTGCTTCTCTGGTAATATTTATTGCGTGTTTCATTTGCTCAATAGTAACCTGTTTGTTCATTTTATCAAGCATTTTTTGGCTTCCGCTTTCAAAGCCGTAGAGTATTCCAATACACCCTGCTTCCTTCATTCTTTTCAGTGTTGGCAGGTTAACAGTGTTTACTCTGCCACTAGTGCCCCATATCAATCCAATTTTTTCGTCAATTAGTCTTCTACAAAACTCTTTGACAAAGGCCTTGTTGCTAATAAACAGATCATCAGAAAAGTGAATTGCTCTTACGTCGTACCTTCTTCTAAGTTCCTTTATTTCATGAATAATACTGTCAACTCCTCTTCGCCTATTTGTTCTTGCTCCGAAAACATTGTAGCAGAACGTGCAGTTGAAAGGGCAACCGCGGGCTGTTGACATGCCAAGGCTTTTTGTGCCTGGCGGCAAATCGTCAAGATTTGGATTGTTTATGTAAATTTCCATTGGAAAAAGTTCCCAGGCTGGCAAGGGTAATTCATCCAAGTTTTTTATAAGGTCTCTTTGTCTGTTTTTAACAATCTTGCCGTCTTTTTTGAACCAAATTCCATCAATCCCTTCAAACCCCTTGCCCTTTTCAACAGCTTCAACAAGCTCGAGCGTGGTATACTCTGCTTCGCCAAGGATAATTGCGTTGGCCTCAGTTTTTTCAAGAGTAACTTTTGGAGCAGAGGTTGGCATTGCCCCTCCAATAAAAATTGGTTTGTTTGGGTGGTGTTTTCTAATAATTTGTGAAAGCCACTTAACGTATTTGTAAACAGTAATCATGCCGCCAGTTAAAACAATATCAAAATCGTCTTTTTTAACGCGCTCTTCAACTTCCTCTCTAGTGTATTTATTTGCACAGATGTCCAGAACTTCAACTTTGTGTCCTGCTTTCATTAAAACTGCGCCAATGTATGCTAGGCCCAGGGGCACGCTTGAAGGGGGTAGAGATTCACGAACAGGCGCATGAATCATTAAAACTTTCATTTTGCACCGCCTCTTTTTGCAAAATATTTCAAAAAGGTTTTTCCTGCCTTTGCAATCCTCTTTCTTTCCTTTGGTTGTGTTACAACCTGCAAAAGTTTTCTTGCCATATAACTTGGCCTTAGGTAAAAATCCATTCTTGCCTTATCACACCAGTCAACTAATTCCAAATTGCTTAGCCCTGGCCTTGAGACCATGCAATTGTGCCAGCCCTTTTCGTCAACCCACTTGCTGTAATCCTCTGTTACCAACCAACCCTGGTCTTTGAAATAATCATAAGTTGGTGTTCCAGGATAAACCATTATTGGGAAGAACTGCGCGGTATCTGGGTTGAGTTTCTTTGCAAGTTTTATTGTTCCCTTAATTGTTTCAGCGCTCTCACCCATGTTTCCAACCATAAAGCAGCCGTGTACCAGAATCCCTGCCGTTTTAGTGTTCTTCATAAACTGCTTCATTCTATCCAAAGTTGTTCCCTTGCTTACGTTGTTTAAAACCTCTTGGCTTCCTGATTCAAAACCAACGCAGAGCAGTCTGCACCCTGCCTTTTTCATTTTCTCAAGTGTTTCAAGTGGAACGTCAGCCCTGGCATTGCAACTCCAAGGAATATCCAACCCCTTTTTGATTTTCTCGTCGCAGAACTTGTTAACTCTTTTGGAATCAGCTGTAAAAGTGTCGTCTTCAATAAAAACTTCTTTTACTCCAGGGAACTCTTTTTCGATATACATCAGTTCCTTTATTACATTTCCAACACTTCGTGTTCTGTAGCCGCCTCTGTTTAACACGTGTACCCAGTGGCAAAACTTACACTTAAAC
>JASLNX010000087.1 GCA_030745815.1 archaeon | reverse complement strand
TTTGATGTTGACAAGAGAAAGGTTGGAAAGCCGTTAAATCAGGCAATTTTGGAAAAGCCAAACAATACAAAAATTTTCCAAGATGTCTCCATGTGGAAAGATATAATTGTTCAAAAGGGGCCTGTTCTTGACGGGGTAGCTGAACACATGGCAGAGTATCCTGAGGATCAAAGTTTTAGGGTTGATGAAAACCAAAAGCCTATTGATGTTGCCAAGGCCTTAAAGGAATCCGGCGCCGAGGTTTTGATGAATTACATGCCTGTTGGCTCACAAAAGGCAACAGAGTATTATGCAGAGGCTGCACTTGAAGCAGGGTGCGCTTTTCTAAACTGTATGCCTGTGTTTATTGTTTCAGAACCAAGCTGGGAGAAAAAGTTTATTGAAAAGGGCCTTCCTTGTGCTGGAGACGACATAAAGGCTGAAATTGGAGCAACTATTACACACAGAACGCTTGCAAAGCTTTTTGCTGACAGGGGCGTGAAGATAACTGGAACATATCAATTGAATGTTGGCGGCAATACTGATTTTTTGAACATGGCAAGGCATCACAGGCTTGCAACAAAGAAAATTTCAAAAACTGAGGCCGTGCAAAGTAATTTACCAGCACCACTACCTGCAGACAAAGTGCACATTGGGCCAAGTGATTATATCCCTTGGTTAAAAGACAACAAGGTGTGCTTTTTGAGAATTGAGGGAGAAAAATTCGGCAGAATTCCCACAAACGTTGAATTAAGACTAAGTGTTGAAGATAGTCCAAACAGTGCAGGCTGCACAATTGACGGAATTAGAGCGTTAAAAATTGCATTGGACAGAGGAGTTTCCGGGCAGCTTACATCAATTAGCGCCTGGACAATGAAACACCCACCACAGCAGTTCCCAGACCCGGTTGCAAGGGAAATGGTAGAAGATTATATTAAGGGCAAAAGGGAAAGATAGTTGTATGCTGTACGCTTCAAGAGAAAGGTTTGGAAAGCTTTCGGTAAAAATTGGAATGCTTTTTAGCAAGCTTCCAATTACTGCCAACCAGTGGACTTTGCTTTCTCTTGTTCCAGCCTTTGTTGCGCTGTACTTTTTAGCGCAAGGAGAATTTCTTTTGGCTGGAGCGTTCTTCATAATTTCGTCCTTTCTTGACTTGGTTGATGGAAGCGTTGCCAGGGTAACTGGAACAACCAGCAAGTTTGGAGCATACCTTGACACAATAATTGACAGATATGTTGAGGCAATAATTGTTTTTGGACTACTGTTTGTTGCACTGCCAGAATTCTTTGGACCAAACTATGTTTGGGTCTTCCTGTACTTTTTTGGAAGCATGATGACAACCTATGCAAAGGCCTCTGCAAAAGAAAAGGGCTTGGTTCCAGAGGGAAAAGAATTAAAGGGCGGAATTCTTGAAAGGGCAGAACGGCTAATTATTTTGTTCATTGGAATAGTTCTTGCGGTTGTTAACCCGCTTTACCTTGTTTACACAATAGTTTTGCTTGCATTTTTGACAAATGTTTCTGCAATGCAGCGCATTCTAATTGCAAGAAAATTCAAATAGGTTTCATAAGCCCTAATTTTGAAAGGGTCGTATAACAGTGAACAAGCGGGCTTGAAATGCTTCCGCCAACTGTTACCTTTTTTCCAAGAATTGCCTTTCTTAGAGCCTCAGAATTTTGTGCACTGCACTCTACAAACGACTGGCCAACCTCTCGCGGATGGTGCCCATCGCTTCCGGCAGTAACTGCAAGGCCGTTCTTTTTTGCAAACTCTTTTGCCTTTTTGTTAAAGGACCCTACAACGCATCTGCTGTTAAAGACCTCAATTGCGTTAGCTCGCTCTTTTGCTTTTTTTAAGTCCTTAAAATTGTGCCTGAGGAAATCAAACGGATGGGCAATAACTGCAACTGCCCCCTGCTGTTTTAATGCGTCAAAAATTTCGTCAGCCGGCGCAGGTTTGATTTCCTGGTTCATAAAGAGTCCAATTATTTCTCCAGCAGATCTTCCGGCCTCAACAACCTTTATTTCCTCTCCCTTTACAAAAATTAGGCCCTCTTTTTTGGAAAGTGCTTCAAGTTCTTTCCAGGAACTGCAGTTGTTGTGTTCAGTTATTGCAAACCCGCCAAGGCCCTTTTTCTTTAATTCTTTAACAAGAGTTGACGGTTTTGTAAGAGCGTCACTACTGTAATGTGTGTGAAGATGCAAGTCAAATTTCATGCAGAAAACCTTAATTGTTTAAGAGCAAAGTCTTTTTCTCACTTACCATGGGCTTTGGATAAAGCAAAAGCGGCCTTAGAACGGTAACAGGTTGTTTGGCATCAAACTCTTTGTAGGCCTCAAGGTCCTTTTTTGAAGTTTTAGTATCAGCAAGTCCAATGGCCTGAATCTGCCTATCGGCAACCAGTGTTTTAAAGTCTTTTAATTCAGTAAAAACAAAATCGCGCCAGCAGTTTAAAGGCCTTAATTTGTTTACGTGCGTTTCAATTTTCTTGGATTTCTTTTTTACCACTGGGAAAATGTTGCATCCGCGAAACATTAGTAGAGATGCTGCAAGAAGTTCTTCAGGTTTTCCTTCAAAAAGAAATGAAAGATTTCCTTCAACTCCAAGCGGCAGGCCGCGAATGCAGGAAACGTCTGAAAAGTAAATATAAAAATCACGCTTTCGCACTTCAACAGAAATTCTTTTCTCAGGATTTTTTAGTTTAACAGTTAAACCAGGGATTTTGTCCATTACCGCCTTTCCCAATTTGTTCTCATAGTCTTTTGAAGAAAGCCCTGTTTCAGCAAGCCTTTTTACCTTCAAAGCAAACAAATCGCCTTTTTTAAGAAAGTGCTTGGCTTGACTAAGAACTTCCTTTTCAATATCTGCATATTCCTTAAAAGTCCCCTTAAAGGCCGGGGCAATTGCGTGAATTCCAATAACCGTCTCCAAAACCTTTGCAACCTTTTTGAGATCTGGAGCATAAATGTAAAGCCTGCCTCCGCCCCTGGTAATTTTCTCAATTTCAACCTTGTTGTTTTTAAGCGAGTGCTTGATGTTTGAAATAAGCTTTTTGGTAAAAAACTGTCTTACCTGGTTGCTTTTGAGAGCGATTTCTGCACTTGTCTTTACAAGCAAACAATTGCTTTTGTCTGGAATTGCCACTACCATAAGATATTTAAGGCAAAGCAAGCATTAAGTAATTATGGCTGCAAGAAGGGATGGACTTTGCCAAGTCCAGTGAACTTATTCTAAACGTTTTAAACAGCCATGGCAAACTTTCTCAAAAAGAGATTGCAAACTGCATTAAGATTCCTGAGAGAACAATCAGGTACAATCTCAGGCAATTAATTGGAAAAGGCCTTGTTAGAGAAAGTCTTGTTTGGACTGATCTTCGTCAAAAAGAGTTTGAATTGGGTGATTCACTTTGTCTGAGCCTTTGCTAAACAGGAGGAACAAATAAAAACACTTGCAGGGAACAGTAGTTTTACACAGGGATTGTGTTTTGCTTTGCAAAACGCTTTCTTTTGTGAACTTTTCTTTTCTAAAGAAAAGTTCCGCGGGGTTGGCAGAACGGTTATGCGCCTGCCTGCAGAGCAGAGGAAGGGGGTTCGATTCCCTCACCCCGCTTAATCTTTCCAAAAGGTTAATAAATTACTTAGGCCTAATTCTTTTATGCCTCCAAAAAAAAAGCGCCCGGTAACACGACGCCATAGCGATGTACATGTTGATGCACCCATGAGGCACTTTATTGATGGCGTTGTTAAAGCAGATATGGAAATTTCACGCGAGGAAGCGCATCATGCTGCAGAAGAGTTTGTAAGGGAACACGGTCGAAAGCCAGAACCCAATGATATGCACTGGCTTCTAGAATTTGCGTTGAAAAAGAAAAAGACGAAGAACTAGCCAGTGGCCTG
>JASLNX010000086.1 GCA_030745815.1 archaeon | reverse complement strand
TCAGTCCCTTTTCGTGACCCCCGCCTTGCAGTAAAGGATGTATTTTTGTTCCCTTTTTAACGTACAAAAATCCAACGCCTTTTGGGCCGTAAAATTTGTGGCCTGATGCGCTAAGTAAATCCAAGTTCATGGCCTTAACGTCAATTTTTTCTTTTCCAACACTTTGAACAGCATCTGTGTGAAAGTAAATTTCTTTCTCCCTGCAAATTTTTCCAATTTCAGCAATTGGTTCAAGGGTTCCGATTTCATTGTTTGCGTGCATTACGCTGACAAGAATTGTTTCTTTGCCGGTGGCCTCTCTCAATTCGTTTAAATCAATAAATCCTTCTTTGTCAACTCCAAGATAAGTTACATCAAAGCCGTCTTTTTCAAGAAACTTGCAAGAGCGCTCTATTGCGTGGTGCTCTATTTTTGTTGTTACAATGTGCTTACCTTTTTTTCTGTTGGGGTAGGCAATTTCTTGAATTGCGGTGTTGTCTCCTTCTGTTCCCCCGCTGTTAAAAATAATTTCCCTCGGTTCTGCATTTATTGCGCTTGCAACAGTTTCTCTTGCCTTTTCAACGGCTTCTCTGGCTTCCCGTCCAAAAGAATGCAAACTGCTTGCGTTTCCGTACTTTTCAGAAAAGAACGGGGTCATTTCCTCTAGTACTCTTTTATCCAAGGGAGTTGTTGCTGCGTGATCTAAGTAAATGCGCTTCATGCCTTTTGCCTCCAGCATTTGCATCCGAATTTCTCAAAATGTTTTTCAAGTGCTTCAAAAATGTTTTTTGATTTTGGCATTTCTTTTACAAAAGATCTTGTCAGTTGATAAAATCTTTTCTTACCCTTTGCTTTACTTGCCACAAAATTACACTGCTTTAAAGCCTTCAAACTGTGGCTTAATCTGCTTTGTTCGGCGTTAAGTTCCTTTGAAAGCTCTCCAACGGTTTTGGGTTTTTCTCCAAGGGACTCAAGAACTTTTACTCTTAGTTCGTTTCCAAGAGTTTCCAGGCAAAGATGATAGGGTACTGAATCGGTGTTCATATGAACTTAGTTTCATATAACCCTTTTAAATCTTTGGTTTTTCTATTTTTGGCAGAATTTCTTGGATTAAAATGATTTTTTAGGTTCTTGTTGGGTCCGATTGAAACAAAATTTTCAGGGAGTGAAGGGAATTCATTGCATGCTTTTTTCCGAAACCTTTTTATTTAACTTATGACTAATACTAAGCATGCCTTTAACCGGACTTGTTGCGGATGTTAAGAGAAGAAGACTCGTAACGGAGCAAAAAACAGAACAAATCAAGCCTGTGCAGATAAAACAGGAAGTAACGCAAATAAAGCAGGAAGTAAAGAGGACTCTTGACTTTTCTTCAGAGATTGAACAGGCAGCTAAAACTCCGCAGTTGCAGTGGCAGGAGTGCAGGCACCTTAAGACGGCTGGCGAAAGGAAGTTTTGCAAGCGTTACTTTAGCCTTTGTGCGCAGGCCAAGTGCAGTAGCAAGTTAATTAATGCTGAAGAGAACGAATTTGATTTTAAGAAAATTCTTAGCAGAAAGTAGTTGGCTTTTTAGGCTTCAATTATTCTTTTTACGTATAGCTTTTTTGTTATTCCATCTTCTCCCCATAAGTAGGTGAAGCTGACTGGTTCTTTTCCAACCCATATTTGTCTGTTGCTTGGGTGTTCGTGTCCTTTTAGAGTGAACTTATCTGAGAATTCCACAAGGCATCTTTCTGACTCGCATTTTATAATTTTAAATATTTTTCCTTCAACCTTTGCCATAGTATCAAAGCTTTGGCCAGCCCCTGTTACAATTTCCTCTTCTTCTATCTTTTTGGTAAACGGGGGCTTCCAAGGATTTACAATGGTTTTCAGTGAAATAAGTGCTTGTTTCATTATTTTCAACTCCTGTAAAAAATCAGGCAATAAAAATAGGTTATGCAGGTTTAAAATTCTTTCTGTTGCCCCTGCACGGCCTAGGGCAGAAGGCAGTAGATTACTGGAAATCCACTCTCTACCAATCTTTTTAAAGCGCTTTTTTCATCAATTATAGCGATGAACATAACCGGTCTAATTGACGAGGCAGTTAATAGCATTTCAAAGCTTGATAGCACCAGGCGCAGTTTTGTGAATTCAATCTCCAAAACAATAAGGGCCCCGGTTAATGCGGACGGGAAAGAAATTCTTGAAAAGGAGCTTGTTTTTCCAGTTAAGGCAGCGGAGTTGGGGCAAAAAATTGCAGGTGTTGACTCAGGTTTTGTTGGAAAGGATCTTCTTGCATTGGATCTTGTTTTGATTCGCTGCGTTGGTGTAGTGTTTTCTTACGATAAGGGAAAGCTTGGCAGCGCTCAATACTTTCCTTCATTTTATTCTTTTCCACAGCCTTCTCTAACTAATCGTTCTCTTGAGGTTGACGAGTTCCAGATGAGCAAATCGCTTCAAAGGCTTTTGCAGGAGATTGGAATGGCCCGTAAGATGATTGAGGAAAATTCTCCTGACTACTGTTTTCTTGACGGAAGTATTGTCCCGCAGTATGCTGACAAGCCGCGTGCTGACAGTAATATCCTTGACTTTTACGGGAAACTAATTGACGAGTTCCAATTGCTTTACAAGACAGCTGAGGAAAAGGGGTGTGAACTTGTTGCCTGCGTTGAGGACTCCAGGGGATCTCGTTTTAGAACAATTTTACAGGAAAGAGTTTTGGGCAGTAAGTTTAATTCAAGCGTTTTGGACAATTGTTACGATACTATTTTACTTGATTACCTTCTCTCAAAGGGTGAACGAAGCATGGCCTTTTCTTATACTGGGGAGGACGCAAAAAAGCCGCATCCAATCCTTTCAGATTTCAATGAGTCTTGGAGTAAAAGTATTCACGCGTTTTATCTTAGACCCTGTGAGTTTGACAGACCTTTGAGGGTTGAATTTTTGCACAAAGAGGGAAACATTTCAGAGCACGTTGACAAGATTGCTGGAATAACATATGCTCTTTCTTGCTTGCATCGCGAGTACGCTTATCCAAGTGTTTTAATTGAGGCGGATTTGCACGCCAGGCTAAAGCCAGATGAAATAAGTTTGGTTTACGAAAAGATAATGGACAAGCTTGGCAAAAACATTAGGATTAAGATGAGGCGGGACTACAGGCCTTTTTAGGCTAATGGTATTAATTTATTTGAAGGTGAAAAAATGTCAGAAAAAAAGGATATTGGGACGGTTGTTAGTACTATTGACTCACCAAACCCAAGCAGTGTTGATTTTGTTGTTACGAAAGGAATTGTTCATCGCGGACAGTTTGTTGAAATGGATTACAGCGAGGGCACGCTTGTTGCGCTGGTAAATGACGTAATTAAAACAAACCGCTACTTTGAACGAGCTGACTCGGTTAAAGAGTTTGAAAGTAATGGCGCTGCTTTGTTTGAACAGTTTCCAACTGATGAATGGGAGTACCTTGTTGCAAAAACAAGGCCTTTAGGGGTTTTTTCAGAAAAGTTCACAAAGCGTGCAACTTATCCCCCAAGTCCTGGCACAAAGGTTAGAATAGCATCAAAAGAAAACTTGCAGCGTTTTTTAAATTTTGATGATAAGGGACTGCATTTGGGAAAGATTGATTATCACGATCTTGACGTAAACATTAATCTTTCAGGTCTTCTAAAAAAACACATTGCAATTCTTGCCCTCTCGGGTGCGGGGAAAAGTTATCTTACATCTGTTCTCTTTGAAGAGCTTCTTGAAAGAAAAAAAGAAGATGGGCGAATTGCAACAATTGTTTTGGATCCGCACGGCGAATACAGCTGTTTCGCAGAGCCAACAACTGACAAGAGCAAAAAAGACTACAGTTCTAAAACAAAGCTTATCAAAGCGCGTGATATTCAAATAGGCGTTCCAAAATTAAGCGTTGGGATTCTTGCCGGAATAATTCCAGGCTTAAGCAATGCCCAAAAGCGTGATCTTGGAAAAATATTTACTAAGCTTAAGTCGGAGATGAGAAACGGGCTTGGGCCGTTCGATTTGACTGATGTGCTTGAGGCAATTAATTCAAGTTCTGAGATAAAGGAGAACACAAAAGCAGCGTTGGGTGGATGGATTATTGGCCTGATTGAACTGGGACTTTTTGGAAAGACTGATGCGCCAAGCATTTACGATTTGCCAACACCAGGCAAACTTACAATAATAGATTTAAGTGATTTAATTAATGTTCGAAAGAAGCAAATTATTGTGAGCTACTTTGCTCAAAGGCTTTTTTATGAACGAAGAAACAAAACAATTCCTCCGTTCTTACTTGTCTTAGAGGAAGCGCATCAATTTGTTCCAGAAACAGCAGGTAAGGATGCAGCAATAAGTCGTTCTATTATAAGAACAATTGCTCGAGAGGGAAGAAAGTTTGGTGCTTGCCTATGTCTTGTTTCTCAACGACCAGTAAAGCTTGACACAACAGCCCTTTCACAGTGCAACACTCACATAATTTTGCGTATCACAAACCCATATG
>JASLNX010000085.1 GCA_030745815.1 archaeon | reverse complement strand
TGCGAATTAATGCTTAAGATTTATCCATTCCAACGGTAAATTGAGTCATTTTCAAAACTGCCTTGAAAAACCTTATTTAGTCCTTTGCAATAGAAATCTGGTAACTGATTGTACTGATTTTCGATTAAATCAAAAGTCTCTGAGTGATAAATCCAATTTACCTCAAACTCATTAATCACTTCCTCTTTTGTACTGCAACTTTGTTCAAAAAAGGTAAGAAGATTGTTTGCCTTGTCATGTTTTCGTACAGTCAAAACATTCATTTTCCCCAGCCGTGCTGAAGTAGTTGGAGTAACATTAATCCCGGAGACCACAAAAATTCCTTTCCCCACCCAAGGAAATGCAAGAACAACTTCCCCTCTTGAAGCGTTTAATCCAATCCATTCTCCAGCTCTAACATCTGCTTTGCTCAAACCAATGTAGGCCCCTGAAAAACTTGGTGAGAGCTTCAAAGAACTATAATTTAGCGCAGGCACTATCATAAAAGCCAGAACAAGCGCAGCCAATACAATAATCGGCGCCTTAAATTTTGGAGCGCGAGCAAGACGCTTAATGAAAATGTGCAAAATCGAATAAGATCCAACCCCTGCAAGAACAAATGCAAATAGTAAAAATGCTCCTGTTGTTCTTGGACACGGACCAAGTAAACATCCCCCTGTAAAAGAGTAATAAGCTGCTGTAACCAAGCCAATTAATATTGCAGAAACAATTACTGCCGCTGTTGTTTTTTGTTTGGAAGAGTGATCTCTTACAAGCATTCTGCAAACTACCGCAGTTCCAACAATTGCAAGTATAGTCCCTGGAACACTTAACCAGCCAACAAAATCATAGGCCCATCCACTAAGCGGCTTCCAAAAAAGAACATTTTGTAATCCCAAACTTGGAATTAATTCAATTACTATAACGCCCACCACTACTAAAAGCACTGCAAAAACTACTATTCGAAAATTCTTCAAAAGCCAATTTGGACGCATTAAAGAAGCCAGGGCAAATGTTGAGAGTGCAAAAAGAAAGAAAGTAGGATGCACAAAAAGGCAGTTTACAAGTACTGCAAGAAAGATAATAGAGTATTTTCTTGAAGCAGTTGCCTTTACAAAAAGAAAAGCAAGCATAAGAAGAAGGGCTGACGCAAGCTGTGTTGGAATAGCAAACATTAATCCTGAAGGAATTAGATTAGTCTGAATAAAGAAAACACTGGCTGCAATAACAAAGTGAGCAAGAGTGCTTTTGAAAATCTGCCTGGCCAACAAAAGGGCTGCAAGCGATGCAAGAACAGCAGTAAAAATTGAGAACGGCATTGATAGGCCAATTAAACTAATTGGTAAAAGTATCAGCAGAGAAGAAAGTAATGTGGAAAAAGATGATTCAAAAACCGCCCAATTTAAAGCCTGCTTTGGGTGGCTCTTAACAAGCGGGTTGTAAAAAATATAATTTTGTGTGCTTTCAATTTCAGATGCAATCGCCAGATGATCATATTCATCTAAGTGAATGGGATTAAAGTGGTCTGCAGCACCAAATCTTACGTAAAAAGCCAGCGAACACAATGCAAAAAGTAAAAGCAACTTTTTGACGTTCATGCGAATAGTAAAAGCTTACTCCTTTAAATATTTTCTCTGCAGGAACCGCAGTAAATAGCTAATTAAAGAACGAGTTTGAGCATAGAAGGTTTATACTCTAATTGCCTTCTTTTTATTTGCTCTTTTCATCAGGTATTCGGCCAGAAAAATTGCGGCAATTTCAACTGTCGCAAGGCCAATTCCAATATACACATTAACAAGGTTTGTTGTTACTACTGGCAAAATAAAGGCAACAAAGCCTATTGCTCCACTTTGTATTGTTTCCTTTTTAAGTTGGTTAGTTAGGTTTATGGGAGAGCCTGGTATCATTTCATTGCCCCCTTGTTAAACAACAGTTTTGAGCCAAAGAATGCAAGGTATGCTGATCCAAACGAAAGGATTAACAGCAAAACCACAAGCTCTGGAGTTTCCAATGCAGAGGCTCCAAATATCAGTGTCAATGGACCGATAAAGACATTTATTATACTCGCCAAATAGTTAGTCCAGGAAACTTCAACGTTTTCATTAAACTCATCTCCAACCACATTGAATTCCCAGATTCCATTCAACGGCGGAATAATAGTGTATTCACCAAGTTCATCAGTGTAACCTGCGGCATAATAATTACCAAGTAATGAAGGTGTAACAGTTACTCCAGGAATTGGTTCACCGTTTTTGTAGGATACGGTAATGTGAATTCCTTGATTATCTACGTGGCCACGTATTACCTGTGGATATTTTGGAACTTCTGGACAGTCCCCTCCTTTACAAAAAACCTGGCACATGCGAGTTATATCCCCAGGGTAAGTGTTCTCTGTAGCCTGCAAACCATCTGCGTTCACAGCAGAATTACAGTAGGCAGTAATAAATCTACAGTCCCCTCCACCACAATCAATCAAACATTCGTCTCCAAAGCAGGTTGTATCCTGATTGTTTACTTGAACCTTACTACAATCTTGGGTTTGACAGTCTGGACAGCTTTTGCCATAACATTCAAATGGACCTGGCTCACTAAATGAGCACCCTACTCCACTGCATGTTTCAGTTGAGTCGCACCCTGGTCCAATGCAACTCGGACAATCCGGGCTGCTTTGATCACAACCAGTTGGGCAATTAGTGCCTGTTTGGTCTTCTAAACAAGCTACTGCACAGTCTGAACCGTCACACGACGGTGCTGACAAATCACAACTTCCTGGGACAATACATTTCAAATCACATAATCCAAACCAGTCACAAAATGGATCAAAATCTTCAGTGGACTGGGCTACAAAGTAACCTACCCTTCTTGAACCTTCATCTGGTCTATATGCAACCACTACATATTGTGCTCCAGCAGAGAATGGAACAAATGTTGCAACCCCTCGTGGGTTGTTTGTGTACTTTCGTTCAAGCTCTCCGTTCAAGTAAAATTCAAAAGTTGTTTGAACCATAGGCAATTCTGTAAACGAGTCTCCAATTGTTATTGGAGCAGTAGCTAAATTTGTTCCTGAAACCGGATCAAGAATAACCCTACTATTAGCTATAGTATCAGATGGTGTTTCATCCATGTGATGATGTGGGAAAGGCGGTGAAATTGGACTCATCCAAAACTCACAAGTTAATCCAGCCTCAGATGGAACACAGTTTCCAAGAATCTCTGCCTCAGGAGGCGTTGGCCCTGGCCCAATACAATCTGGGCAAAATTCTATACACCCTGGCTCATCAGTTCGGCCATCACAATCATCATCTAATCTATTAGCACAGATTTCAACAGGCATCGGAAGTATTGCGCCTACACAAGCACTCCAAATACTATTAACACATGTTTGAATTCCCGGAGTACAAACACCAATATTTTGACCACAGGTCCTTGTGTCACCAGATTCACAAGGAGGTTCATACTGCTTTATAACTTTTATAAAAATCTGAAGTGGGTTGTTGGCAGGGTCAACATCGTCAGCAAAAGCATTTAAATTTTCAGCGTCAAGATCGCCGTCAATATTTTCTAAGTTAACTCCAATTGAATAATTTGGCATTATACAAATCGGCAGTACTGCGTCGTCCGGATTAACAGTTATGCCCAATTGTTCAGTAGCATATAAAACAGCCTTTTCAAATCTTTCACCAGTCAAATCCAAATTAAATGCAGCTCTTCCAACCCCATAAGGTTCAATTATCCCTGGTTCCAAAATCGCTTCAAAGGACTCTGCAGAATCGTCTTCAGTTGGTGCTGCGGAAATAAACGGACCCAACGGATTTTCTTGGTCACCACAAAAACCATAGTAGGCTATTGCCGGAATCGGTTCTACCTCATTTGACTGTGTTCCAAGGTTTGCCACATTTACTATGAACAAGCTTTTACGATCCTTTTGTGCACTAAAAATAGGAAAAGTTACCCCTGAATCCATAAGGTCTGAATCAAGACCAAAGAATGGGTCAAGGTCATACCGATTAACAAGGCGCTTATAAGTTATTTCTTCAATATCAAACTGGTTTACGCTAGTTATTCCAAGCGTTATAAAATCTAACCCAGTTAAGCCAGGACAAGACTTTTTACAAGCTTTTGGAAGACCTCTTGGATCCTCAAAAGCCCCCGTAGGCAAACTACATAAACCACCTTCATCATATCTTTTTTTCTCTACAAAATCAGCAATATTAAAAGGCTCATAAATCCCAGGTCTTTGATCGTTTCTGCAACAGTTAGCAGGTTGTATACAAACCCATACATTTTGAGAGTTAACTATTACCTGACCATACAACCCACAGGGATCATTTGGTTTCTTAGGAATCCCAAACTGCCCGTCAAAAAATTCACCAGGATCCTGGAGATTTCCCAACGGCCTACCAGCTAAAGGAGTAGTCCCATCAGGCCCTTCATTAATCCAAGAAGGCCCACATGTAAAATTTGGTACGTCCTCATCAGTTAAAAACCTGGGCGCGCTTGCACTTGAGGCAAACAAAATTAAGCCTATAAATAAGACTTGAATCAACACTATTTTTCTTGTAATCATACTAATCCATACCAGATTAATCGTTTTACATTTTACATTGCACGATTTGTTTTAGCTATCAATATAATAACTATCTTATATATAAAGCTAATTGTTGGTTTTCGGCGCCTGCGCCAATAATAAGTTTGGAACACTCAAATGTTTAGCCGACAAATCAAGAGCAACCTTATTTAAGGTTAATTCAACGTTTTGAATTTGAAAGAGCAGCCTAAGGTTTTTTGCAATGCCTGTTGAAAAATTAAAAATTAATGGAAAGGAAATTGTCTTAGTTGGTACAGCACACATTGGCAAAAAATCTGTTGAAACAGTTAGGCAAACAATTGAATTGGAAAAACCTGACTGCGTGGCCGTTGAGCTTGACAGGCAAAGATTTATTCAACTAAAATCGGGCGAGAAGTGGCTGGAAACCGATTTGTCAAGAGTTGTAAAAGAGGGCAAGACCTATCTTTTTCTAATAAACATTCTTCTCGCAAGCATGCAAAAAAAGCTAGGCAAAGAACTTGGAATGGAACCTGGAACTGAAATGCTTGAAGCAATCAATTTAACAGAATCAAACAAAATTACTGTAAGCCTTGTAGACCGAGATATTAGGGTTACATTAAAGCGGGCCCTGAACGAAATGGGGCTTGTTGAAAAGGCCAAGCTTCTTTTTGAAATAGTAATTTCTTCTTTTCAAAAACACGAAGCCCTTGACGAAAAAACTATTGAAAAACTAAAGGACAAAGATACGCTCAATGCGCTACTAGCTGAACTAAGTGAAAAAATGCCTTCTGTTAAAAGAGTTCTTGTTGACGAAAGAGACATGTTTATTGCAAACAGAATTATGAAAAGCCCTGGTAAAAAAATTCTAGCGGTTGTTGGAGCAGGGCACCTGGAAGGAATCAAAAAATATTTGGGAAAAGAACTTGACGTTTCAAAAATATCAAAAGTTCAAAAGAAAAAAAGCATAATGAGGTTTGCAAAATACGTAATCCCAATTCTTGTAATAGCATTCCTTGGATACGGACTCTACTCAAAAGGTTTTGAAGCAACACTTGATATTTTTATTCTCTGGTTTTTAATAAACGGAGTACTCTCAGCACTTGGAGCTCTTATTGCACGCGCGCACCCTTTTTCAATTGTTACAGCATTTCTTGCAGCACCATTTACTTCACTGCACCCTGCATTTGCAGCTGGATGGTTTGCTGCTGCGATGGAAATGAAAATGCGCTGTCCAAAGGTAAAAGATTTTCAGGAACTTAAGAAACTTGAATCGTACGGAGACTTTTCAAGAAACCGCGTAACCCACGTTCTGCTTGTCGCAGCCTACAGTAACCTTGGCAGTACAATTGGAACCCTAATAGCCCTGCCATTTATTCTTTCGCTCTTGGGCTAAAACTAGCAGATTCTTGAACCAGGTGGAACTTCCTTGTCTGTAGTTAGAAAGGATGTGTCACTACCAATGTCAACTGCCAAAAGCATTCCGTTGCTTTCAACCCCAGCAATCTTTGCCGGGGCTAAATTGGTTACAACAATTATTGCCTTGCCCTCAAGATCTGCTGCAGAGTACTGTGGCTTTAAGCCGGCAACAAGAGTTCTGTTGGATTCCTCTCCAACGTCTACTTCTAGCTTAAACAACTTGTCCTTTCCAGGGATGTCTTCGGCCTTAATTATTTTCGCGGTCTTAATTTCCATTTTCTGAAACTCGTCAAAAGAAATCAATTCAATTCCCCCTTTTTTATTATATCAACTACTACTAGGTCGTCATTAAAATCCTTTATCTCAGAAACCGGAATCTCCAAACTACTAACAGTGGAAAGAGGGCAAACAATTGTTCCCTTTTCCTCAATTCGCTCGTCAAGCAAAACCTTTACCCCGTAAATTGAAACAGGCGGCAAAAATTCATTTCTGTAACCAGTTATCTCCAAGGCCGTTTCTTCCGATGCCGGTTCAACGGCCTTTCCCAAAACTGCAGTTACTTTCTCAAAATCAATTGAAGAACTCTTAAGAACCACAATTAGAATCTCTTCCTTGTCAGTAACAAAAAGCCTACACTTTGCCCTTGCCCCTGGACAGTGGCCTTGAACAATTCTCGCCGCAAGCTTGTTTCCCTCAATAAATTCCTTAAGCCCCATAGGTTCCCCTCGAGAAAAATAAAAAAATTAAGAAAAAGAAAAGAAGTAAAGAGCAGGCTTTAAAGCCCGCACTCCTTCTTCAACTCCTCAGCTTTGTCGGTCTTTTCCCACGTGAAGATTTCGTCCTCGTGGCCAAAGTGCCCGTAAACACAAGCTTTTCTGAAAATTGGCTTCTTCAAGTCAAGGTACTTAACAAGTTCAGACGGCTGCAGTGGGAAAATCTTCTTAACAGCTTCTTGAACCTTTGCTGCATCGCACTTTCCTGTTCCGTGCAAGTCAACAAAAAGGCTTATTGGTTCCCTTCCCCCAATTGCGTAGGAAATCTGAACCTCTGCCCTGTCTGAAATTCCTGCCTTTACAATGTTCTTTGCAATATGCCTTGCCATATATGCAGCTGATCTGTCAACCTTTGTAGGGTCCTTTCCTGAAAAGGCACCGCCTCCGTGGTTTCCAACTCCACCGTACGTGTCAACAATTATCTTTCGACCAGTACATCCAGCGTCAGCAACAGGGCCTCCTAGAACAAACCTTCCGGTGTTGTTAATGAAGTACTCTGTTTTGTCGTCAATCAAGTCGCCGCAAACAGGCTTAATTACCTTTTCCTTAATGTCCGCTCTTAGCTGGTCCAATTCAACGTCTGGGTCGTGCTGTGCAGCAACAACAATTGCTGGGATTCTCTTCACCTTGTTGCCCTCGTACTCAATAGTAACCTGGGTCTTCCCGTCAGGCCTAAGATAAGGCAGCGTTCCGTCCTTTCGAACTTCTGTAAGCTTCATTGCAAGCTTGTGGGCATACATTATTGGAGCAGGCATAAGTTCCGGGGTTTCGTTTGTTGCGTAACCAGACATCATTCCCTGGTCTCCGGCACCACTCTGGCCTTCTTTTTCGTTAACTCCCATTGCAATGTCAGCGCTCTGCTCGTGAATTGAAGTTAAAACTCCAACACTCTGCGTGTCAAAACCGTACTCTGGCTTATTGTAACCAATATCCTCAAGCACCATTCTCACAACCTTTTGAACATCAACATAGGTCTTGGTTGTAATTTCACCTGTGACAATAATAAAGCCCATTCCAGCCATTGTTTCACAAGCAACCCTTGCATTTGGATCGTCCTTGATTATTTCATCAAGAACCGCATCACTTATTTGATCGCACACCTTATCAGGGTGCCCCTCTGTCATTGCCTCAGAGGTAAACAAAAATTTTCCATTAGTTCTCATTAAACACCACTCCCAAATTTTTCGTTTTTAAATCTACAGTGTTAAATAAAAGACATATCAAACAAATCAAATTAGGTTTAAAACCGAATGTTTTTTGACAAAATTATTCCAATATGAATTTAAACTTTGCCCAAACAATTTCAGTATGCTTCCAGACCTTTCTGAAATAAAACTTCTTAGAAAAAGACAAAACCTTACCCAGTCAGGACTAGCTTCCCTTAGCGGGGTCTCCCAAAGCCTTATTGCAAAGCTTGAAGCAGGCAAAATAATTCCAAGTTACGACAAGGCAAAGCGCCTGTTTGATATTCTTGAAAAAATTCACGAGGAAAAAACCCCGCGGGCAAAGGACGCAATGACAAAAAAGGTACTTCACGTTAACGAATCAGACTCCATAAAATCAGCAGTAAAAACTCTTGAAAAGAACGGCCTTTCCCAACTGCCTGTTCTAAAAAACGGGCAAAACGTTGGCCTGATAACAGAGCGGGGAATGCTTGCAAAAATCAACGCAGGCGCAGACCTTCAAAAGGACAAGGTGTCAGACGTAATGGACGAGGCCTGTCCAACAATTCAAGAGAGCACACCACTACAGGTTGTTTCACAACTCTTAAACTACAGCCCAGCGGTTCTAGTAAAGAAACGGGGCAAAATAAACGGCATTCTCACAAAGTCCGATTTGCTCAAGGCAATGCTCAAGAAATAGCCCCCTATATATAAGGGGAAGCGGCTTTCATAGGTGAGCGAAACAATAAAATAGGGGTTTGTGCTTATTGGGATTGAAATGAATGGAAAGAGTTTACTGGTTGGATTGCTGATTCTTGCAATTGCTTTAAGCGGGTGTGTTGAGCCAGATGAAGAAATAGTTGAAGATACTTTTATCACAAATGCTGATATTTCTGAATTGTGTGGCCCTGATTGGTATGCGTGGACAACTGATTTAGATCAATGCGAAAAACAGTTGCCTTGCGAAGGAAAGACAGTAAACCTCAAAGCATATACTACAGGCGGAAGCATAATGAAAGACTCAATCCACATCTTCCAATACATAGACGAAGCAATAACTTACGAAGAAATGCGCGCTGTAAAAACATATGCATTTCACTTAAAATTAACCGACACCAACAGCATAACAGACGCTTTAAGAAATTGGGACCCCATACTACCAATACACAGTGGCCAACAAGTCGAAACAAGAAATATGTCTACCCCGACAAAAATTTACGCAAAAAATGTTCTAATAAAAGGACGCTCTGTTCACAACTTGCCAATGGGTTCAACATGGGGAGACAAACCCCAATGTATGCGAACAATTGAGCTTTACACAACAAGCGAGGATATAGAATTCAAAAAAGCCTAAAACAGTTTTCCTAAGCCCCCTAATTGCCCGAAGAACGCCTAAAAACAGCCATCAACGATAGCTTTAAATACTTCGGCAAAGGGAAGTATATAACAGGCTTTAGTTAATTAGTGAAGTCTGCTTGCCTTGGGGGTTTTTACAAAATGAGATATCTCTTTGCAGTAATTGCATTAATGACGGTTTTCGCTTCAGCTTACGCTGCTGACGTTGACAGCCCTGGAACAGTCTACTTGTACGACGAGGCCAAAGAAATTAATGTTAAAATTGTAAACTCTGAGGAAACAGCACAGGATTTCTCAGTTGAATTTACTGCTCCAACCCGCTTTGAGGTAAACCAGGACTCCGGAACTGTTGCAGGCAACAGAACCAAAACCGTTTCAATTACTGTTTTTCCAAGAAGTGACCTTGTAAGCCAAACTTACCAAAGCAAGCTTGAAATAACTCTTGGAGACAAAAAGTTTGTTAAAAATATTAATCTTGTTTTTAGAGCCCAACAGGGTGAAACACCCCCTACCATTCAGGCACCAGAAGAGCCTGAAACAACCAACCCAGCAGTTGGGTTTTTTACCCTTGGCGCAATGCCTGCTTTAACCCCTGAACTTGCATTAAACGTTGTTCTTGGCCTTATTGCGGCAATACTTCTTATTGCATTTATTGCAAGATTTACTAAAAGAATGGGAGGCCAGTAAATGAACCACAAAATCCTTGTTTCACTGTTTATGCTGCTTTTAGCAGCAAACTGCTTTGCCTATGTCTCAGTTTACTCTGACACAGACACAGTTTCCATTAACAGAAACGCTTCAATCGGAGTTCCAATAACTGTTGAAAACAATTTTGACGAAGAAGTCTGCCTTGATTTCTCAGGAGAAACCGATTCAAGCTATGTTAACGCAGTTCCTTCTTTAGAGGAAGTTTGCCTTCCAGCCAACTCCCATACAAACCTTGCACTAAGCATTTCAACAATTGACGCACCAAACACAACCTATTCCGCTATAATCTTTGCTGAAAGTACTGAATTTGGAATCGCATTCCACCAAGTTGACGTAAAGATTTTGAGCGAACCAACAATTGAAATAACCGCTTTTGATGCAGACGTTTGCAGGGGAGAAAGAGATTACTTTTCAGTTCTTATAAAAAACAATTCATCCGACTTCAAGAATTTGAGGCTTTGGGCAGACAACGAAATGCTTCTCCCATACTTTAGCCCAAACGAAATGACCCTTGATGCATTTGAAGACGAGTACGCAAAAGTTTACGTTCACACAAGCAGAAGCATGCAGCTTGGAAACTATAGAGTAAGCCTTTTTGCTGAATCAGATTGGGAGCAGGCAAAAAAGATTGGCACAATTAGAGTAAAAGACTGTCTTGAAGAAGACCTTGATTTTTCAGTTGACGTTTCAAGCGGCTGCCAGTACCTTGAAAAGGGAGAGGATGAAAGGGTTAGTTACACAATAGAAAACCTCTCTGACGAGGAAATTGACCTAAGGGTTGCTGTTTTAAGCGACTTGCCAGTAGACTACGACAGTAGAATTACAATTGAGGAAAACGAAACAAGAACCTTCAGAATAGATGTTAGCCCAAGAGAATCTGACGAAACAGGCAGGCACGACCTTGAATTGGTTGTTTGGGACAACGACTCAGGCGAAACAAGGGAAATTTCAAAGTGTGTTTACGTTAGAAAGTCTGGTGGAAGCGAAGTTGAAGTTGTAAACAACAATTTGGATATTGCACAGTGCCTTAGCGAAGTGTTCACAGTTCTTGTAAAAAACACAGGGGACTACGAAGAAGATTATCACATTAGGGCTGTTGGCTTGGATGAAGACACAATAAACGTTTCAATCTCTGACAAAAGATTTGAATTGGAGGAAAACGAACAAAAGTATGTTTACGTTTCAGTAACAACCTCTGAGGACACAGACCTTGGATCTTACGAGTTTGATTTGATAATTGAAGCAGACTCTGAAACATTCACTGAAACACTTAAGTTTAATGTATTAGAAGAAAGAATTGAGAGGACTGAGGACCTTGAAATTGTTTCCTTCCCAACACAAGTAACAATTGACGGTGAAACAGGCTTTATTGTTTCAATTAGAAACAATTCAGACGAAGAATTTGAGGCATCGGTTGAAATTGTAAACCTGCCACAGGGAGCTTCCTCAGAAGCGATTGAGGGAATTTCACTTGAGGCCAACGAAACAGCTGCACTGCAGCTT
>JASLNX010000084.1 GCA_030745815.1 archaeon | reverse complement strand
CGTGTTCTTCAAGGAATTGTTCAATTCCAGCATTTTTTGCCTTCAAAAAGAGTTTGTCAAGGTCATCCCCTTTAAGCGAATTAATGTACGAATAAATTTTCCAATGAATGGACAACTCTCTATTTACTTGTGAAAGATTTTTGTTATACTGTACAAGTGAGCTGTGGTGCTTTAAATGATTTGCAACGGTTTCCGCAGCCACTGCTGCTGCTTCTAGCCCCATAACTATTCCACCGCCAGTTGTTGCCTTGGTGTGAAACCCAGCGTCTCCTAAAAGTAAAGCATTGTTTTCAACCGCATTCTTAAGCGGTTCTCTTATTGGAATTAAGGCGCTACTCTTGCTCAAAACTTTCCCCTCTATTTTTTTCTCATCCAAAAATATTTTCAGGTGCTTTTCAACGTCCCTGCCAAGCTTTGCACCCAGCCCGATTCTTGCAACGCTGCTTGATTCAGGAATTACCCAGGCAAAGAACCCTTTTGCATAGCTTCCAAAGTGAACTTCAACCATTTTCTCATCAAAACTTCCTTCAATTCTATACTGCAAAGCGTGAACAAAACTTTCCCCGCCAATTTTGGGATAAATACTGTGGCGTATAATGCTATTTGGCCCGTCTGCGCCAACAACTATTTTACATTTTTTTAGTTCTCCATGCCCTTGTGCCTCAAGGAAAAGATTTCCGTTTCTAAAATCAATAAGTTTTGAATTAAGCTTTACGGAAACATTTGCTTTCAAAGCCTGTTTGTAAAGCAGTTGGTCAAATTTAAACCTGTCAATTACCATTGCAACAGGCTTTTTTTTCCGCACCTCAAGAACTGTTCCATGCGGTGAAAAGATTTTTGCACCAAAAACCTTATTCAGAACAAAATCTTGCTCTTCAAGCCCTAAATTTAGGGCAGAAATACCTTCTTTACTAACAAGTCCTGCGCACTGAACAGGCCTTCCAACTGTAGAGTGCTCTTCAAGAACCTCTGTCTCAAAACCCTCTTTTGCAAGAAGGGTAGCACACCTTAATCCAACAGGTCCTGCTCCAACAACATTAACCAGTGCCATTTTCCATCCAACTCCCTACAAATAACGCCCCTTTTGATATATAATTGTTACAGCGTAGGCCCCTAATCTAATACCCCGCAAAACGCTACCTTAAAATATTTAACCGCTCAACATTAATAGCATGGTTTTTGAGGTAATAACAGGATTTGTAATGCTTGCAATAACTCTTTTTGTTCCAGGCTACTTTGTAAGCCTTGCATTCTTTGCAAGGAAAAACGAAATTGACTGGGTTGAAAGAATTACTCTAAGCTTTGTTATGAGCATTTCACTATTGCCACTTTTAGTTCTCTTCGAAAACCTTGTTCTTAAAATTCCAATAAACATTTACTCTGTTGGAGGGGCTCTTGCCTTTTTGATTCTGGCAGGACTTTTAACATACCTTTGGAGAACAAGAGTTCCAAACCCACCGGCTCTTTGTAAAAAATTAGTTCCGCCGGTTCCACGAGAAGATGCTGTTCCAATAATCCCAAAGTTAAAATAAAATAAGAAAAAGGTGCTTATCCTTTGTAAGCCCACTTTGGTTTCTTTTCTTCTTCTGTTTTTGAAGGCATTACACCCTTTACCTTCTGAACTACCTTCTTGTGCAATGGCTCGTTCCCAACAACCGAATGCAAACCAAAAGGCCTTTCTTTCTTGCCCTTTGTAAGGTGCGATGCCACAAACACAATTATAAAACCAACAATAATTATTACAACAACTATCCCAATGCCATAAATTATTGCCATAAAGTCAAATGCGCCAAGTGCAAGGCTACCGGTTGCGTCAAGATTCTGCTCGTCAAGAGAAGTGTTCTTATTTAACAAAACTGGTGGGACAATGAACTTTTCCATTAGCTTATTTTCAATAGTACTGTCAGCATCAGCCTTTGTAGCAAGTTCAGTTCCAAGGCCGTAGAAGATCTCAACTGTTTCACCACCCGGAACATCAATGTTAAAAGTAATTATTGGATCTGATTCAATTATTTCAAATGTAAAGTTGCTAAAAATTTTGTTTGCATCGTCAACAAAATCTTTTGGAATAAACTCAACAACCTTTACTTCGTTGTTTCCGTCAACGTTTGAAATTACAATCTTAACGTTTGTGACATAGTTTGTCTTGTCGCCGTCAATAACTTTTAAAATCTCAAGAGACCTTTGCACATTAAAATGCCCCATTAGGCCAATTGCCTCATCCACAAGGCCTGTTCCAAGTCCCACTCCTTGAAGCAGAGCGCTTAGGTTTTCTGCATTGTAAACGTAATCTTCATCTGAATACTCTTCACTAGTAATCATTGTTAATGCTGTTTCAAAGCCTGTCTTTGCGCCGTTCGCAAGGTTTTTTGCGCCTGAATAATTTTCTGCCGTAAACTGAGTGTTTGCATTATCAAGCTTTGTTTGTGCAGCATCAATTGCGTCTTGTGTATTGGTTGAAATTGTTAAGCCTCTGTTTTCAAGGTCTTTAACCAAATCATCAATTTCCTGCTTTGCAGCCTCTGCAGCATCAATTGCGTCCTCTGCGTCTCCTTGGTTCCCTGTTGGGCCGTTGTCATTTCCACCGTCTACATTGTCAACAGTTATGCTTCTAGTAGTGCTTACAGAGTTCGGGTTAGCAGCCCTATCAAGTGCCAGTGCCTTTAGGGTGCGCGAACCGTCTGAAACAGACGCGCTGTTCCAGTCAAGAACATAATAGCCACCGGTTTTGCCGGTAACTGTGTCAATAATAACATTGTCAACGTAAAACTTTACTTGCCACATTCCACTGTCGTCATCTGTTGCATCAACTTTTAATTCAACTATTCCAGAAACAGTTGCGTTGTTTGACGGGGCAACCCAGCTAACTTCAGGATCTGTTGTGTCAGCAGTTGTGTCGCCTCCTTCATCAGGAGTTGCGCTTGCCGTGCTGCTCCAGCCACCGGTATTGTCAGCGCGATCAGTTGCCCTAATCTTAAAATCATACTCTGTTCCGTTTGTTAGTCCTGAAATGGTGGTTGATGTACTTGTAGTGTCTTTGTTGTAATCACCGTCAACGTAAATTCTGTAGTTTACAGCGTCAGTTGCGCCGTCCCACTCTAACCTAACTTCGTGGTTGCCTGCTTCAGCTGTAAGGTTGCTTACAGTGCCTGGGCCATCATCGTCAAAGAAGCTGCTGTCGCTCTCAGTGCCTGATTCATTTTCCCCAGCGTCCTTTAATTTAACATACACATTAAATGCCCTGTTGTTCCCATCAGTACAATTGTAGTCTGAACTTGTAATGCTAAAATTGGTTATGCTTGAATCATAAGTTTCCCAGCCTTTCCACTCCGTTCCGTTACAGCTCAAAGCCATGTGAGTTGGGTCTCCCGAAACCCCTGTGAGATTAATAAGAGGGGTTGAGTCATTTGTATAACCTGAATTGTCATCAATTTCAACTCCGCCAAGTGATGGTCCTGAAGTGTCAATTGTAAAGCTCCAACTGCTTGAAGTATTGTTTTCAACAGCATCGTTTACATCAACGTAAACACTTACTGTGTCCCCGTCATCTTTTGCGTAAGGCAAGGTGTAAGAGTACTTGTTTCCATCGGTTATGTCGGTAATGGTAAAGTTGCCCAGGTCAATGATGTTTCCGTCAATAATTATCACATTAATGTCTGCAGTTATTGGTGCAAACCCGCTTCCTGAATCAGTAATCTCAAAGTTTATGTCAGGGGTTGTGTCAGAAACTGTCCCGCCTGAGGCCGGGCTCCTATTGCTAATTGTTGGCCCTGTTGAGTCATTTGTATAAGTGGTAGTTTCTTCTGTGCTGTATCCTGTAGCGTCGTATAATGCGCAGTAAACGGTCTTTGTTGAATCGTCACTTGCCGCTGTTCCAATACAACTTATAGTATAAGGGCTAGCGTTTCCAGTTGATTCACAAAAGTCTTTGTTGGTAGTTGATGCGCCTGTTGTTGTTGCGCAGTACAAGTCCAAGTTGTCAGAGTCGGCGTCAGCAGGGGTTGTAACAGAAATTGTTACGCTTTCCCCGCCTTTTATCGGATCAGGTGAAGCTGAAACAGAATCCATTGTTGGAACAGAATTTGAACTGGCAATTGTTACTCCTGCACTTGTGGTTGCGCTTCCTGGGCTAGGGCCTGCAGCGGCAACTGGTGTTACCTCGCACTTCCACACTTCTCCTTCACTTGTGTTTGCTGAGTCAAGAGTTTGAGCTGTTTGCCCTACCTCTTCAACATCATCTTTTAGCCATTTAAAAGTGCTTGTTCCCTCTGCGTCAAAATCATCAGTGTAAGTGTAATTACATGTTAGTGTGTCAGCGGTTGTTGGGCTGGCAGGTGTAGCATTTACATCGCCAGTAGTTGGCGCAGTGTTGTCGTTTACAGTAAGAGCTGCACTGCCTGTGCAGTCAGTCATGCCAGTATCTTTGAGTTTTAATGTGTCTAATGTAAAAGGCCCTGATGCGTCGTATGTTCCACAGGTGAATGTACATTCTCCGCTTGTTCCCGCGTCGCAGCTTAGGCTGCCTGGCGTATATGTTGCTGTTCCACTGCAGGAAACGGAAATTTCTCCGTCTCCTGATGGTTCATTTGCAAATTCAGTGAATGTTGCGGTTACTGTTGTTGATGCGCCTGTTACAATTGTTGCTGGATCTATAGAAACAAGGGTGCAGCTCTTAACGGCAAATGCGCCGGAGGCTGCAAAAATAAGCAATAGTAACAAGAAGGCAATCTTTTTTATCACTCCCAATCCCCCAATACTCCTTAACAATCCATTTTGCGTTATGTATAAGGCACCAATTATGGCATCCTTTTTACTAGGCAATATATCTTTGCACCCTAACTCTTTTTAATTCTTTTTTCTTCTCATCCATCGTAGTAAAGCTGTGTGAGTTATAATGTCTATACATAATATCCTCTATATTATTCTGCTTACCCTGATTCCAACCCTTGAACTTCGTGCAAGCATACCCTACGGCATACTTATCGCAAGGCTCCCGGCGTTGGAAGTGTTTGTAATAGCTGTTGTAGTAAATATTTTGCTGGGTCTAGTTCTTTTTCTCTTTTTGGATTCTCTTGTAAGGTTTTTCACACGTGTTAAATTAATTAATGATATATATGAGAAGATTGTCGCGCGCACTCAGCGAAAGGTTGAACCCTATGTTGAACGCTTTGGAACAGTTGGAGTAGCTCTTTTTATTGCAGTCCCTCTCCCTGGTTCAGGAGTTTGGACAGGAGCCCTTGCAGCTTATCTTCTTGGATTAAAATTTAGAAAATTCGCGCTGGCAAATATTGTAGGAGTATTAATTGCAGCAGTTACTGTTACAGCAATTTCACTTGGATTGCTTGGCGGAATGTAATTCTTTCTTTAATCTATTTTTGCAATTGCTTCAACAAACAGTTTCTTAATATTGTCAACGTTTTTGCTAAACGTTTCAAGAATTTCTTCCCAGGTCACCGTGGCCTCGTTTTCTGCCCAGCTATCGTAGTCGGTTGACATTGCAACCGCAGCATATGGGATGCCTGCTTCGTTGGACAAAATTGCTTCAGGCGCAACAGACATGTTAATTACGTCCGCTCCCCAGATTCTAAACATTTTTGATTCGGCCCTTGTGGAAAACCTTGGGCCTTCAATTGTGATAACTGTTCCCTTTTCGTGGAATTTAATTTTGAGTTCTTTAGCGGTTTCAATTAACACTTTTCTCATTTCTTCAGAAAATGGGTCTGGCATTGCAGTGTGCTTTGCGTTCTCTCCGCCGGCTGGGAACTCTTCGTAGTAAGTTATCTTTCGATGCCTTGTAAAATCAATGAACTGGTCTAGAATAACTAGGTCGCCTCGTTCAATTTCTTTTCTTAAGCTGCCGCAGGCGGTTGTTGCTAGGATATGGCTTACTCCTTGGTCTTTTAATGCTTGAATGTTTGCTCTAAAGTTAACTTGTGTTGGAGGGATTTTGTGTTCTCGGCCATGCCTTGCAATCATGCAAACCTTTTTACCCCCGATTTCACCAATTTTAAGAGCAGAGCTTGGTTTGCCGTAAGGCGTTTCAACTTCCAAATCCTTTGCGTTCTTTAAAATGTCCGGATTGTCCAACCCTGAGCCGCCAATTATCCCAATCACGTCAATCAAAACTCCACTATTTTCTTAAACTCATTAACTCGTTTATCAATATCTTCTAATGAAATTTTCTTCAGGTTGTCTAGAGAAAAGCCTTCGGCGTTATAGCTTGCAACAGCTGAAGCGTAAACTATTGCCTTTCTAACATTTTCATCGCTTAAGTCGCCTGTTTTTGCAAGATATCCGATAAGGGTTCCTGCAAAGCTGTCTCCTGCTCCGGTCGGGTCAACAACTTTTTCCAAAGGATAACCTGGTGCTGAAAAGAATGAATCCTTTGTCATGAAAATGCAGCCGTGCTCTCCCTTCTTAATTATTGCAATCTTTGAATCAAGCTTTAGGATTTCCTTTGCGGCCTCTACCAAGCTGGATGTCTTGAACAGTTGCCTGGCCTCTCCGTCATTCATTAAAGCAATGTCTGAGAGCTTTACCATTTCAAGAACTGCTTCCCTGTCCTTTTCAATGTAATAATTCATTGTGTCTGACACAACAAGCTTTGGACGCTTTGCCATTTGCTCTAGAACGCTTTTTTGAATTGCTGGCTCAAAATTTCCCAAAAACAAATAGTCAGCGTTTTTGTATTCTTCTGGAACCTTTGGCTTAAATCCTTCAACAACGTTCAACTGAACGTCAAGTGTTTCTGCTGCGTTAATATCAAAGCCGTATTTTCCCTTCCAGTAAAAAGTTTTCCCTTCTGCGTGCTCCACTCCCTTTAAATCAATCCCGCGTGATTCTAAAAACTTTGAGTGCTCTTCTGGAAAATCTGTTCCAACAATGCTTACAATTCCTGGCTTAACAAAAAGCGATGCAGCGGTTGCTGCGTAGGTTGCACTTCCACCAAGTGCCATGTCTACTTTTCCAAACGGAGTTTCCAAAGAATCAAAGGCCATTGAACCAAGAACTACTACATCAACCACTGCAATTACTCCTTTACTTCTTCGCTATTGTAATGCAGCATTGTAAACAGGTCGTACCCTTTTAGTTTTTCTCTGCCTTTCAAGAAATCCAATTCAACAAGACAACAAATGCCGTCCACTGTGCCGCCCAGTTTTTCAACAAGGCCAACCGCTGCCTGGGCAGTTCCCGCAGTTGCCAAGAGATCATCTACAATTAAACACTTGTCTCCTTTTTCAATTGCGTCTTTGTGCACTTCAAACTTGTCCAGGCCATACTCTTTTTCAAATTCCTGGCTAATTGTTTCCGCTGGAAGTTTACCTGGCTTTCTTAGTGGAACAAACCCTGCGTGAAATTCGTAGGCAAGAATTGAACCAAAGATAAATCCGCGCGACTCCATTGAAACAATTTTATCAAAGTGCTTTTCGCTTTTCAAATAGTGTTCAACCATTTCATCAACTGCTTGTCTAAATGCCTTTGCGTCCTGAAGCAAACTTGTAACATCATAGAAAAGAATTCCGTCCTTTGGAAAGTTTGGAACCCGTCTGATTTTCTTATCTAAATCCATAGACATCACAAATTTTTCTTCAGAGAAACTATTTAAACCCTTTCCAGCCAAAAATCGCTTTTTCATATCTTTCAAAGGTATCGGTCTGGAAAAACTGCGAAACGCACTTTAGTCCAAACACTTTTCCTTCTTCAATCATTTTGGGAAATGTGCTCGCTTCAATTGAAACCATTTTTCCCGCAGGAATATAATCAAGAATCTGCGGTGAAAGAATATAAGCCCCGGCATTAATTAATTTTGTTCCGGTCTCTGCTTCGCCTTCAGGGTGTTCATCCCAGCCAACAATTTTTTCCCCGTCCAAACGAACAAGACCCCCGGCTTTTGAGTACTCAATTTCAGTTAAAGAAATGGCCGCGCTTGCACTGTTCGCATCAAACACTTTGTTTAAGGATTCAAAATCAATGTTCTTGCATTCGTCCCCGTTCATCATGATAAATTTGTCTTCTCCCTTAAATTGCTCTTCTGCAAACTTTAACGCCCCGGCGGTTCCCAAAAATTCGTCTTCAACATTGTAGTGTAGCTTTAGTCCAAGGTCATCGCCGGCACCAAACCTTTCCTTAATTTGCTCGGCCTTGTAGCCAAGAGCAAGAACAACCTCTTCAACTCCAAAGCGTTTGCAGAGTTCAAGGTTCCACTGTAAAACTGGCTTACCTTTCACTGGCACAAGCGGCTTTGCAATCTCGTAAGTTAACGGCCTTAGTCTTGTTCCCTCGCCACCAGCGAGAATAAATGCCTTCTTAATTCCCAAACTCACTTTGATTCCTCAAAAAACTTAGTTATTATTTCCTCATTATCTACTTTTGATGGATTGCTTTGGATTGCTCCCAAGTAAAGTTTTAAAGCGGTCTTCGCAATTTCAGGGAACTTTTCTGCTAAAACCCCTAGGTCCGCGAGCCCTTTTTCCAGCCCAATCTTCTTTCGCAGTTCTCCAACTGCCTTAACTGATAAAAGAGCGTCTTCTTTTCCCATTTCGCCAGAAACATTTTGCCCTAAAGCCTGCGCAATTTGTGCATATCTTTTCACAAGTTCCACTGAACCGTTTTCAATATTGTACTTCATCACCGTTTGGGATAGGGTTGCAAGCGCTTGACCGTGCGCTATCTCCGGATAAAAACCAGAGACCGTGTTTGAAATTGGGTGAATTGTGTTAACTCCAACTGCTGAAATTGCAAACCCTGCAAGAGTGTCTGCAATAGCCATTCCCTTTCTTGCCTCAATGTCCTCGCCGTTGTTAAACGCTTTTTCCAAGTTGGCTGCAACAAGTTCCATTGCTTTAAGGCACCAAGGGTCAACAATTGCGTTTGATTTCTTGTTGGTAAAGGCCTCCATTACGTGCGCTAAAACATCAAAGCCGGATTCCGCAGTAACCTTTGGCGGCAGGTGCTTTGTAATTTCAACATCGTATATTGATTTTCTTGGAAACATGAACTCGCTTCCAAATCCTGCCTTTTCATTTTTCTCGCGATTCGTTACCACGCTATACATTGTTACATGGCTTCCGCTTCCAGAAGTACTTGTTACAGCAACAACTGGAATTGTTTTTTCAGTTGTCGCTTTCTTTCCCACAATATATTCCCAAGCGTTCTCAATATCGTTATGTCCTGCAGCAATGGCAATTGCTTTTGCCGCGTCCATTGAACTGCCCCCACCCAAGGCCACAACAACGTCGCATTTGTTTTCAATGCAGAGGCTTGCGCCATCTTTTACGTTTTGAAGTGTTGGGTTTGGTTCAGCGCCAGAGAAAACTGTAGCGGAAACACCTGCGCTTTCAAGCGACTCAACTGCTTTGTCTAAGAAGCCAAGCCGTTTCATGCTGGACTTTCCAGTAACAACTAAGGCGGCCTTTCCAACTTTCGCGGTTTCTTCGCCAAGCTTTGAGAAAACCCCTGTTCCCAAAAGAAGATCAGTTCTTGGTAAAAAGTATGAAAGATCCATTTCAACCAATTAATCTAGGAATGAATTATTTATATTGTTTATTAATGAACTAATAGTCTGGTTTTCATGTCTTCTTTTGTTGGATTGAGCTCAAGTTATTTTGCCACGCGCGGTTTTGGAATTTATGATTCTGTTGCCAGAGCTAAAGAGCTTGGCTTTGGATTAGTTGAACTTGGAGCTGCTCACTCTCTTGAAAAGGATGTTTGGAAAACCGTTGGCAGAATAAAGAAAGATTTTTCCGATTTGGATTTTACAGTTCACGGAGTCTTTCCACCAAGGGAGAAAAGATTTTGGTTTAATCCGTCGCTTGGTTTGACTCCTGAAAACAGAAAGCTTGTTGGAGACATGTTTAAGGTTGCATCAGAAGTCAACGCTTTAACTGTTGGAATCCATAGCGGATTTGACTGCGACGCAGGTTTCTCTGAAACAAAACACGGGTTTAGTTTTCCAACAATACTAAAGAAGCTTGATAGGAGTAAAGCGGTTGCCGGATTAAAAGAGGTTTTAGACTATGCTTTGGGCCTTTCAAAAGAGTTTGGGATAAAGCTTGTTATTGAGAACACGCCTGGGCGGGAAGTTTCTTCACTTCTTCGAACGGCTGAGCAGTTTCGTGAAATTTTTGAGGAATTCCCCGAACTTGGTTTTCTTTTGGATTTTGGGCACGCTCTTCTTGAGAAAAATCTTGAAGAACTACTTTCATTGCACGAAAGGATTGGAGAAATGCATCTTCACTACTGTTCACCAAGCGAAAAAAATGTGGCAGATTCTCTTTTTGACCACAGGCCTTTCCCAGGCGGGTTTGATTTTTCGCAGTTGAAGAAAATTAAGCAGATTGGAAGAATTCCGCTTGTTTTTGAGCACGCTGCGGACGTTGCGGAGGCCGAAATTTTGAGCGAGAGAGGCCAGGTTGAGAAATTTTTGGCGCCCCTTTAGTGAACGGTCTGCAGTTTCTTGGTACATTCCTCAAAGAAAAAGCTTTTTTAAGGGTTAGCGGTTTCTTTTCTTTTAGGAGGCATACAAATGAATATTTCGGTTATTGGAACAGGGTACGTCGGCTTGGTGGCAGGAGCTTGCTTTGCGGACATGGGGCATAATGTTGTGTGTCAAGACATTGATGAGAAAAAAATTGAAATTCTTAACAGCGGAAAAATTCCTATTTATGAGCCAGGGCTTGTTGAATTAATTAAGAAGAACGAAGCAGCCAAGAGAATTGAGTTTACCAGCGATATGAAAAAGGCGGTTACTCACGGAAAGGTTATTTTTATTGCAGTAGGAACGCCTCCAAAGGATGACGGCGGCGCAGACTTAAGCTATGTTGAAAATGTGGCCAGAAGCATTAGTGCAATGGCAAAAGAGCCAAAGGTTGTTGTTGAAAAAAGCACAGTCCCAGTTCTAACAGGCGAAAGGGTTGAACAGGTTTTGCACTGTAGCAACGGCGATGCAGAGGCAGGCAAGTGTATTAAGCACATGGTTGTAAGCAATCCTGAATTTTTAAGAGAAGGGTCTGCTGTTGAAGACTTTTTGAAGCCTGACAGGGTTGTTGTTGGAACTGATAGTCAGGAGGCAAGAGATATTATGGGGGAAATTTATGCTCCGTTAAAGGCTGAAATGGTTTTTACGGATATTAAGAGTTCTGAAATAATAAAGCACGCATCAAACGGATTTCTTGCGACAAAAATTAGTTTCATTAATGCTATTGCAAACATTTGTGAAGCAACCGGTGCAAACGTTGACGACGTTGCCAGAGGAATGGGCCTTGATAACAGAATTGGGCCAAGCTTTTTGAAAGCAGGCCTTGGATATGGTGGCTTTTGCTTTCCAAAAGACGTTGACGCATTTATTTGGATTGCGGAAAGAAACGGATATGATTTTGCAATGCTAAAAGAGGTTCAAAAGATTAACAAGGGCCAAAGAACAAGGTTTGTTAAAAAGGTTGAGGATCTTTTGTGGGTGATGAAGGACAAGACCATTGGAGTTCTTGGCTTAGCGTTTAAGCCAAACACTGATGACATGAGGTTTGCGCCAAGCGTTGACATAATCCAGGCATTGCAAGAGGAAGGCGCTAAAATAAAAGCATTTGATCCTGAAGCAATGGAGCGCGCGAGAGGACTTTTGGAAAACGTAGAATACTGTAAAGACATGTACGAGGTTGCAAAGGACGCAGATGCTCTGCTTTTCTTAACCGAGTGGGATGAGTTTAAGAAAATTGACTTGGATAAGGTAAAGGGCCTTATGAAGCAGGCAATAATTTGTGACGGAAGAAACATTTTCAAGCCAGATCAAATGGCGAAGCTTGGCTTTAACTACGTTGGAATTGGCAGGGTTTAACAAGCGTTAAAAACCCTTCCGAGAATTAACCCTTTGGTGATACTATGAAGGTAATAATCCCTGCAGCAGGATATGCGACAAGGCTTTACCCCTTAACTGAAAACCAGCCAAAGGCACTGCTTGATATAAAGGGCAAACCAATTCTTGAACACATTGTAGCAAGGCTTGAAGAGCTTCCAAACGTTGACGAAATTTTTATTGTAAGTAACGAAAAATACTACAAAAACTTTGCAGACTGGGCCTCTGGTTTTGAAAGCAAGACAAAACTAAAAATAAAAGTTTTGAATGATGGAACAACAAGCAATGATGATAG
>JASLNX010000083.1 GCA_030745815.1 archaeon | reverse complement strand
GAAACAATTTTTGCTGCGTTCTTTTCCTTTGGGTTTCCGTAAAATGGAATGTTTGCTTTTGAACTAAGTTGCTGTAGTTGTTCAAATGCAGCTGGGCGGTAGGAGTCGGCACAAATTAGTCCAACCTTTAGGCCTTTTTTGGTGTAGTACTTTGCAAGTTTTGATGAGGAAGTTGTTTTTCCCATTCCGTAGAGTCCAACTAAAAGAATGCTTGCTGGCTTTTCTGGAACCTCAATTTGCTTTCCACCAATTAGTGCAACAAGTTCGTCGTAGCAAACTTTCAAAACGTGTTCTCTTCTATTAAGGCCTTTTGGGAGTTTTTCTTTAAGTGACTCTTCTTCAATTCGTTTGCTTAAATCCAGTACCAAAGAGACCTCTACATCGGCTGAAATTAGCGCTCGCTGAATGTCTTTTACGGCCTCTTTAACAGTGTTTTTGTCAAATGCAGTGGCCTTTCGAAGAGACTCCATTGCTCCACGTAACTTTTCTCCAAGTCCCATTTTTACACCTTTTTAAGTAATTTTGCAGGAAAAGGGTTAAATAAGCTTTTTGCCTGCTCTCAATCAAAACATAAGAATAAATACTTATTTCAATTAATACTTGCAGGAGGTGCTAGGTTGTTAGAGATTTTACTTATTGTTGGAGTAGTAGGAATTGTAATTATTGCAATTATCCTAATAGGAATTTACAACAGTCTTATTGGCTTGCAAAAGCGTGTTGAGAATGCTTGGGCGCAAATTGATGTGCAGCTAAAAAGGCGTGCTGATTTGATTCCTAACTTGATTGAAACAGTTAAGGGCTATGCAAAGTTTGAGAAGAAGGTTCTTACTGATGTTACCAAGGCAAGAACGGCAATAATGAACGCGAAAACACCAGCTCAGGCCGCTAAGGGGGACAACATGCTTTCCGGTGCGTTGAAAACAATTTTCGCAGTTGCGGAAAGTTATCCAACGCTTAAGGCTAGTGAAAATTTTAAGTCCCTTCAGGAAGAGTTTGCTACAACAGAAAACAGGGTTGCCGCAGCAAGGCAGCTTTACAACGATTCTGTGATGCGCTTTAACACAGCAATTGCTCAATTTCCAGGAGTTGTTGTGGCAGGAATCTTTGGAATGTCAAATCCCAAGGAATTCTATGAAGTAAAAGACGCTTCCGTTAGAAAAGCGGTTAAGGCAGATTTTTCGGACTTAGGTTAAGGGGGCAAATGAATTGGCTTTCTATGAAGAGATTAAGGCAAACAACAGGATGACTTTTGTCCTGTTTGTTGCTTTCTTTTTACTAATCTTACTTTTAGGAGTTGTTAGTTCCTACCTTTTGGAGATTGCTTACGGGGTAGATGGCTATGTTATTGTTATCCTCTTTGCAATCTTTGCAATAGTTTACATGGTGGTAGCATACTATAACAGCGACAAGATTGTTACTGCTATAAGTTTTGCAAAACCTGCTGATCCAAAGAAGTTTAAGCAGCTTCATAACATTGTTGAAGAAATGGCAATTGCTTCAGGCTTACCAAAGCCAAAAGTTTACGTAATAAATGATACTGCAATTAACGCCTTTGCAACCGGGAGAAATCCTGAACACAGTGTGGTTTGTGTTACAACAGGGTGCATCCAACGCCTTACTAGGCCAGAACTAACCGCAGTTGTTGCCCACGAAATGTCTCACATTCAAAACAGTGACATAAAGGTTATGACAATGGCTGCAACTCTTGTAGGGCTTGCGGTTTTACTTAGTGATTTTATGCTGCGGTTTTTCTTTAGAGGAATGATTTTTGGCCGCGGAAGAGGTGGCCGAAGTCGCGGAGGAAGTTCTGACAAGGGTGGGGGGGGAATTACTATTGTATTAATTATTGTGGCAATTGCATTGGCGATTCTTACTCCAATAATTGCTCAAATTATTAAAATGGCCATTAGTAGAAAAAGAGAGTATCTAGCCGATGCCAGTGCTGTTCAAATGACTCGCTACCCAGGGGGCTTAGCATCTGCTCTTTCAAAAATAAAGAATGATTCAGAACCGCTTGAGGCAGCAAACAAGGCAACAGCTCATCTCTACATTGCAAATCCGTTAAAGGGTCAGAAGCTTTGGATGAAGTCAATGTTTGCAACTCACCCGCCAATTGATGACAGGATTGCAAAACTTAATGCAATGTAACTGTTTCAGAAACAAATAAATACCCGCTCTGCATATGTCTTTCTGGTGATTTTATGGTTTTTGGATTTTTTGAAGGCGGAATAACGCTTACTCTTAACAAGACAAATTTTGCCTTTGGCGAAACAGCCGAGGGGAAGCTTGCTCTAAAGCTTAAGAAGGACAAGAACGCAAGGGAGCTTAGGGTAAGAATTATGGCAGTAAAGAAAGTTACCCAGTACGGGACCAATTCCAGAGGTGGCATGTCTAGAAGCAACCAGGACCAGGTTCTTTTCCAGAACGCGGTAACAATTGATGGGCAAAAGCTCTACTCGCCCCCAGGCGTAGATTACGATTTCAAAATTCAGATTCCACAACAAAGCGCATTGCCCCAAGAAATTGGAGGAAATCTTGGAACCGCCTTAAAGGCAGTGCAGTTCCTTGGCGGGCGCTCTTCTCAAGTAAAGTGGTTTATTGAAGCAACCCTTGACATTCCAGGTGGAGTGGACATTAGTAAGAAAGTGCAGATTAGCGTGCAGTAATTTGTGGGTCTACTTAAGAATTATTCTTTCAGGCGTTTAGGTGGATATGGTTGCATCAAGCCGTTCCTTTAACGCTGTTACGTTTTCTTCTGGCTTTCGAGTTATTGCCTCAAGTCTTTTTAGGGTGGTTTTGGCACCTTCTAGCGAAAGAACTGCAATTCTTTTTGCAATGCGTGTTGTTTCACGTTTACCACAAAGCTTACGGTATATTTTGGTAACCTTTCTTCTTTCAGGGGTTATTATTTTTTCTGCAAGATTTATATAATGGGCCTCGTTTATGATACCAAATTTCATACCCATTTGGGTTACCACTAGGCGCCTGAGCTCTTTTGACCATTTTGGGAAACGATGGCGCATGAAAGTGTCTGCGATGAAGAAACGTGTGACCCCCCAAGTAATAAGTCCTTTGACGTATCTCTTTTCCACTGCTAAATATCCTTTAACGGCTTTTTTATGTTCAGGGCTGCCTCTTTCCAGTTGTTGTAGTTTTGTCCGTGCGTCTCTGAGTTGTTTTACATATTTTTTATACCCTTGGGCTGAGTCCTCAATTCTTACTAGAAGATGATTCATTGAACTCCCTAGAAACGACCCTGATATTCTGGATACTTCCTTCACAAGGAAGTTAGAAAACAGTCTTTCGACCTGCACTTGTGCAGGGGTAGGGGGCCCAATAAATCCAGATACCCGTCTTTTTGTTAGTACATTTACAAAGGGGGTAGAGAGGAAGACTCTTCCTTCACTTTTCATTGGAACTTTGCGCCTACGAAATTTCTTAAGCCAGGTGGGCTCAGCAGGTGCCTTTTTTTTGGGTGCTTTGTTTGCTGCGAAATCCGCGACAGCTCTTGCCACTATACTTTCCCTTGTAGTTAATGGCCTCAGAGGTAAGGTCGCTGCGCTTCTGCTTGCCTTACCCTGTGCGGCTGTTTTTTTAGTGCTCTTTCTACCCATCTAAATAATTAGGTTTCTGCAGAATAAAAAGCTATTCTATTCTATCCAATTACTTGTTTTAGAACAAATTCTGGGTCAAACTTTTTTAGGTCAGGGTACTCTTGTCCCACCCCAACAAATAAAATTGGCTTTTTTAGTTTGTAGAGAAGAGAAATTGTTGTTCCGCCTTTTGCGTCGCAGTCAATTTTTGTTAGTATAAATGCGTCAACTCCTGCAACCTTGTCATACTCTTGAGCTTGTTGCAGCAGTGCTTGCCCTGTAAATGCTTCTCCAATGTAAATTCTTAAGTCTGGCTGGGTAACTCTTACAATTTTGTTAAGTTCCTGCATCAAATTACTGTCAGTTTCTTGTCTTCCAGCAGAGTCAATCATTACAACGTCAATGCCTCTACTTTGAGCCGCCTTTATTGCGTCAAATGCAACTGCTGCAGGGTCAGCGCCGTAACTGTGCTTTACAACCCTTACCTTGAGGTTGGCCGCGTGCTTTTCAAGCTGTTCAATGGAGGCAGCTCTAAAAGTATCTGACGCGCTCCAAAGAACCTTAAGTCCTTTTTCCTGCAGTCGGTGGGTTAACTTTGCTATTGTGGTTGTTTTGCCTGCTCCGTTTGGGCCAAGGAAAAGAATCCTGTAAGGCTTTTCCTTTTTTGCCCTTATTTCTTTTTCAAGGTCAAGTCCCTCTGTTTTCATTATTGTTGCAAGAACACTTCTTATTTCGCTTTTTAAAACCGAGTCAATGTTTTGGCCTTTCTTTATTTTTTTGCCAACAAGTCTTTGTTTTAGTTCCTTGCTTATTTCTTCTGCAGTGGTTTGTTCAACGTCTGCTTCAAGAAGGGATAATTCAAGTTCCCAAAGTAAATCCTTTACGTCTGATTCGTGAATGGTTATTTCTGCTCCAAGGGCCTTTTTTAGTCTGCCAAACTTTGAAACCTTTGCAGTTAACTCCCTTGGCTGTTCTTCAGGAATTTCGGCAATTTCCATTGCCTCTTCTGTTGTAGGCTCTTCTAGTTCTGCGATTTCTTCAACTTCTGCTTCTTCTAAAACCTCAACTGCCTTAGGCTTTTCTTGAACTGCAGTTGGTTTTTCCAACGGTTTTGGTTTTTTTAAGATAGGTTTTGGAACCGGCTCTTTGACCGGTTCTTGAATTAGTATTTCTTTCTTTTCATCAGCTGGTTCAACCTTTTTCTTGAATTTTTCAGTAAAACCGCTTAGTTTTTTCTTTAATAGGTCGAACAATTAGCTCACGCTTTAGTTTTTTGCTGCCTCAGCGTCCTTTTGTCTTGCACTCTCTATTGCTGAACCAATGTTTCTAAGGTTTTGCATTGTGGCACTTTCTGCTTTTTGAACACTAATAATATCTTTTTGGATTTCTTTTGCTCTTGCAACAAGATCTTTTAGGGATTTTTCCAAGGTTTCTCCCATTAAAACTCCGTCTCCAAGGCCTACTTTAACTTTCTTGGTTGATTCAAGTGTAGCGTCAACATATATTCCGCCTCCAAGTGCAACCATTATTTTTTGGTTTTTTCCAGATTTGCTGATTTCATTAAGTGACTGTTCGGCTGCAGCTGTTTCAACCATTAAAGTTTGTAGTCCCTTCATTCTTCTTTGAAGGTCTTCTAATTTTGCCTGCTCTGCCTGATATGCTTGCAGAACTTGCTGTCCTTTAAGTTCAATTTGTTTTTTCTCCGCCATTTGCCTCACCCATCTCCTTTGTTTCATTTATGGTTATTTGCCTTCTTTTTATTTTGTGATTGCTTCCTATTTGGCAAAGAACCTTGTCGGCCGCATAGTTGCTACTTTCAGCCTTTACCTTAATTGTAAACTTTACTGTTTTGTTCTTTTCTTTGTACTGTCCGGTTACTTCAAATATTTTCATTGCAATTACCTCAACTTAGTCCTTCGTCAATTCTTATTAGCTCGTGTCCGGTTGTTCGAAGCCCAACAAATGCAGTATTGCTGTTTGCAATAACTCCGTTTCCAACAAATTTGTCTCCAAAGTTTGCTGTTGCCGTTGCTCCTTCCAATCCAGTGTTCTTTTCAATTTTCTTAAACTCTTTTTCTGAAATCATTGGGTTTGCAATAAACCCTTTGTTTGTCAGCACAATGTTACTTCCAATAAGATCGCTTTCTGCAATCTCGGCTTCAATGC
>JASLNX010000082.1 GCA_030745815.1 archaeon | reverse complement strand
GTTGCAATAATTGGTTAGGTGAATTAAATGATTTTGATAAACGCTGAAAATTTAATAATCGGAAGGGTTGCTTCTGTTTGTGCAAAAAAAGCACTGCAAAATGAAGAAGTAATTATAATTAACGCCGAAAAGGGTGTTTTTACAGGCCAAAAGAAGGACTTGCTTAAAAAATACCAAACAAGAATAAACCTGCACACCAAAGCAAACCCTAAAAAAGGGCCTAAAGGAGTTAGAATGCCTGATCAAATAGTAAGGGGAGCAATTATTGGAATGCTTCCAAGAAATAGAAAAACAGGAACTGACGCGATTAAGAGAGTAAAAGTATTCATTGGAATTCCTGAACAATTTGAAAAAGCTGAAATAACCGACCTTTCATCGTTTAAAGTTGACGAAACAAAAACATTTATACACGTTGGAGAACTTTCAAAACTATTAGGAGCAAAGTGGTGAACATGACTGAAACAGATGCAACTGAAGTAATTGTGAAAAAGAAAAAGAAGAGAAAAACAGGGGTTAACACAAAATCCAAAAAGAAGACCGCGGTTGCAAGAGCAGTTATAAAAAAGGGAACTGGTAAAATTAAGGTAAACAAAAAATTACTGGAAACAATTGAACCAAAGGTTGTAAGAAAGTTTATTGCAGAGCCGCTGGTTCTCGCAGGCGACCTCGCAAAAGAAGTTGACATTAGCGTAAATACAAGCGGCGGCGGATTTATGGGCCAAGCAGTTGCCATAAGAAGCGCTATTGCAAAGGCATTAATTAGTATTAGAAAAAATGACAAGCTTAAAGAAAAATTCTTAAATTATGACAGATTGCTCTTAGTTGACGACCCAAGAAAGAAAGAGGCAAAAAAGCCACTTGGGCCAAGCGCAAGAGCAAAGAAACAGAAGAGTAAGAGGTAAAAAAATTCCGGAGTGGTTTAAAATGATGGTACCAGTAAGGTGTTTTTCGTGCGGAAAAGTTGTGGGCAGCCTGTATGAAGAATTTGTGGAAAAAGTAAAGAAGGGAGAGAGCCCAAAAAAAGCCCTGGACGATCTGGGAGTAAAAAGATACTGCTGTAGGCGAATGATTTTTACTCAAGCGGACTTAATTGACCAAATAATGAAGTATTAAGTGATTTTATGACTGAAAAAAACTTAGTTGAACTAGAAAAATACCTAAAGACAGGTTCACACATTGGAACACGGTTTAAAACCGGGAACATGAAAAGGTATATTTTCAAAAAGAGAAAGGACGGACTAAACGTTCTTGATGTAGAAAACATTGACGAAAAGAT
>JASLNX010000081.1 GCA_030745815.1 archaeon | reverse complement strand
AGCGGTTTCTAGTAGGATTTATGCAGTAAATGCCTTCAAAAAAATCAAAAGCATCTCCACTACTTTCCTTTAATCTTTTTTCATTCCTCTTTACAATATCTGATAGTTCCCGATCAATCACTGGACCACGCAACTGCCCTTTGCGCACATAACGCCACTTCCCAATGTGTTTGTAATGGTTGTAGCGCAGCTCATCAATATCCAGCATTTTAGTTTTCTTGCCCTTAATATTACTTGCACCGTGAACCTTGTGATTTTCTACAAACTCTGGCTTAACAATTGACTTTATTTGGCTATGAACCTTTTTTTCTCGGACAATACAGTCGTGTGCAATACTTTTCGTTAAGATCGGGGGAAAGCCCGCAAAAAGATAACTGTGCACAGTCAGCGCTGACACAGTATTATCGTTTTCATACTTTTTTAGTACGTCTAAAAGGGAAGAAGTTGGCGAATACAAGAATTCATCCGGGTCAACAAAAATCATCCATTTGGATTGCCCGCCCCGTCCATATTTTTGAATGCAGTGTGTGCTTGCTGCAGGCTGATTCTTATGAATCGAAATCCACTCCTTCTTATTCAAATCATACTCCATCCAAAAGTACGATGTTTTATCCCAATCCACAACAGTTACTTCAGTATAGGAATTCAACAGCCCCATATCCTTCTCATTTATTCCATTGTCGTAAATGTAAAAATGCTCCACCCCGCAGGATAAGTAGTAATCAATCCATTCTGCCAAAAGTTTTTGCTTAATAAAGCCACTGCGAATCATTGTTTGTAGGGTAACATAGTAATGGGGAGAAATTCTTGGCGGGCTTAAGGTAAAGTTCTTTTTAAATTCCCCGGCAACAATGCTCACATCTTGGGTCTTGCCGGGTTTCATTTTTGAAAAATCGTGATAAAACTTGAGTTGTATTGCTCCAATCTCCCCGCCTGCAAAAGTTGCCTTAACAGATTCTCCTTTCAGATTCTCACCGTTTATTTGGCAGCGCACTTTCTCATAATCTATTCCATAAGTTGCCATCAGCTTTTTGTGATAAAAGCCAACTGTCTCAAGACAGTTGAGTTCCGGCGAAATGAAAATGTCATCAAACAAAGTTAGTTCAACGTCTTTCATCCGAAATCTACCGGGCCTGTGCATTCCTGCTTTAGAATAACGCCAGTCAGGTTTGTTGTACACAGTCTTGGGTTCGTCAATTAGGAAATTAACAATTTTTTCTTTTCTTTGATTGCTTTCCCGGGCAGAATTCGTTAAGGCATTCGACATTTCATTCACCAGTTTAATATTTCAAGTTGCTTTCAGCGTACCTTCCCAAATACCTTTCGTACAAGTCTCCAAGATTTTTTCTGAATTTGTTGTCAATTCTCGTTCTTTCGATTTGGGGAAGCCTTAAAGAATAGTGAATTCTTTGCGGAACGCCATCTTTTGAAGAACGTGAACCTCGCCTCTTCAAACTTTGTTTTCTGAGTTTATTTACATCACATTTGGTTAAGTCATACTTAATATCCAAAAAGGACAACACTTTCTCCATGCAACTAAAATTCTCAGATGTCAGATCCTCATAGTATACCAAAAGCTTTTCGCCGTCATACTCATGAAAATATCGAACCATTTCCGGGTATACCTCAAAAAAGTCCATTTTGTAACTGCTAAATGGAGGGGATGTGCGAAGAAACAGTTCCTTATAGTTTCTAAGAAGCAAGATTAGCTTAGCTGGCCTAGTGGTGTGTGAATTGCAATTATGGGTTCTAGTTATTATCAAATCATTTGGATTTAACTTGTCTTTTTCAACAAGTAGTGGCCTGCCAGGAGTGCGTTTGCCTGAGAAATATTCAACGCAATACCTTATCCAATGCGATCCGGAACATGGAAAAGACATTAGAAGGGGCAGCATTTGTTTTTGCCTGTGCCTATCACCTTTTTGCATTGTCTGACTTGGCACCTCATCAACTTTTTGATTAGAAGAATACCCTAAAAGCCGTAGAGATGCTTGAATGGGACGAAGTATTGCACTGCCCAAACGGTATGCATTGGAATTTAGCAAGCTCTCTATTTTTTTGTCCCTCTTGTGCATTATAGCTTTTCTCTTAGTCAAAGAGGATTCCATCTTGGCAATTGCTTTGTCTTTTCTTGAAATGATTTCTTCTTGGCCCTTTAACATATTATTAACAGTTGGAACATTCAAAATTAAATTTTGCACATTGGGAAAGCTTGAGTTTACATAATCCAAAATTTTTTGCTCGTCCAATGGTTGGTCCCACAAGACTTTAATTCCGTTGGAACGCTCTGCAGCAACCATTGAAAAAAAGCTTTTGCTCTGTACAAGAATATCTGCTGTGGTCAGATGATACAAGTCATCAATTATTCCTTCAGGGCCCTTGCTCCTGTGAACCACAGTATCAGGCCTGTTCTCCAATTCCGGGTCAAGCAGTGCGTTCTGCTCAGTGTAGATGTGTACAGCGTAGTAAAACTTGTCCTTAACCAACGGCACAATACTGTCAATGACTTCGGCGAAATACTTGTCAGGGATGTACTTCCTGTGATCTTTTCGCTCGGAGTTAACAATGTCCCCTCTTCGAATGTGTACAGCAATGTTGAAAACTCCTTTTTTAAAATAAGATTTACGGAATTTGTTTGCCCCGTAAAATTTTCGCTTCAACAAATTTGAAACGCGCATATAGTCCTTGGGACTAAAAAGTTTTGGATCCTTTCCGTCCACATATTTTTTTAAATCCTCGAGACTGAAGAAAAGGCCGTTGGGTACAAAGATAAGATATCTTTTTTTCGGGTCATTGCATTTTTCTATCTCTCCCTTAATATAATCAAAATTCAGGCCCTCAAGCTCTGAATTGTATTGCTTGCCAAAACGATGCCCCCTCAAATGAACTTCACATAAACCGGTTTCATTAACTTTGGATATCTTTGTGGCGCCCTTAGTAATTCCAAAAAGGTCATCCAATTGCGCAGAAAGTTCTTTTCCACCCCTTCCACCTATGTTAATAGGCGAGTGCACATACTTAAGATTAAAAAGTTCTGATAGCATGAAGGCTGTGTCTCGGTGAATCTGCTGGTGCCCAGCTCTGCAAACTTTTACATCAGACGTAATCATTATTTTTGGTCTTGGTTTTTTTGACAGTTTTGACAGGGTCCCTTTTGTAGTTAGGTCCTTGGGCCATTGCCTACGCCCAAAAACATCCACTCGCGGCATTTGGGGTGACCAAAGTTTTACTGCGTGAGAGACGTTAGATTTCCCGTGGACAAAGAAGTCGGCTTTTGAAAGAAGCAGGGCCTCAATAAGAACCTCTTCGCCCAAAATTGCTTTTGATTCATTTTTTAAAAGTGGGCTGTCTCCTTTTATAAAATGTGTTTCGCCGCCAACTGCTCTCTTGGCATCGTAATGAATAATTTTTTCTTTATAATGCTCCTTAAACTTTTCCAGCACACGTGAATCGTCGGTGGCAACAAGAATCTTGGAATTCGGATGCTCTCTCAACTGATAATCAACAAGGGCAAAGTACTCCTTAAACGGAACATTGTCAAGAGAATTGTTTCTCACATATTTATATCCCAATCGGCGAAGGGGCGTGCGAAGTTCATAGCAATTTGGTCCCCTTATGTGCACCCCAATAACCTTCTGTCCGTCCATAAACTTCTTTTTGAATTCATTAACTTTTTTCAAAATAAATGGCCTTACCTTAATGTACTTATGAATGTCAGGTTCTAAGCGTTTGTTGCTCTCAAAATGTGCTCCGCGGTATGCAACAATACAAACGTTTTCTGGGCAGCCGTTGACTTCGTATCTTAAAAAAATTTGCTTATTTGTATTCTCACTGCTGCCTGGGAAGTCTTTGTCTATTTTGCTAAGATCTTGTTTTGTTGGCGCAATCGGCAAAACGTCCTCAATTGTGTAATCATTAATCGGCTCAAAATAATACTCAAAAACATTAGTCTTGCCATGATAACTTGAAGGAGACCAGTAAGGCGAATCATTAACCCAGTAAGGGATAACTATTGGCTGAATCTTTAACTTGTCTGCCACGGCCATGACCCTAAGGAATTCAATTACATGAGAAAATAAACCAGCCTTTCTCCGACCGGCATATATTATGTGCTTTGGATTCTTCCGGTCCGGCCCAATTTTTCGCACAGTGATTGGATTCATTCAATCACCAAACCTGTAGCCAAACAAATCAATATCTTGCTTGTAAATTTCTGCAACCGCTTTTCTTGTTTCTTTGTTATAGTATGTAGGGTAATCCTGCTGGCGCTTGCTTTTGTTTGAAAAACCAACTGCCTTGGTTATGCCAAGCTTTTGCTCAATGGGTTTAAATTCTTTGGCGAAGTTTTCCAAGTGAACAACATAATCAACTAGAATTTTCCCATCTTCATCGGCAATAAAGTGTGATTGGTCAAAGCGCAGCGAAGGATGCTTGAAATTATATCCTCCTATCTTCATTTTCACAACTTCCTCAAAGGACTTGCCTTTTACAGCTTCATAATCCGGATGTGGCCGCTTCCCAGCCACATTATCGTGCCAGCGCGACTTATCCATTTTGGCATACTCATATGCTGAAACAAGCCTTGCCCAAGGATTTCTTACGATAGCAAATGAAAAATCAAATAGTTTGCCTTGCCTCTTCAGTTTTTCAACTATTTCAGTATAAGTTAGATGCTGATCAATTTTATGCATGCGAAACTTGCACAAGTCCTTAACTGACGTGCCCCCTGTTCTTGGAATGTGAACAAAAAGGCATTTGGTTTGCTTTTGCAAAAGCAATTCGCGTGTATCCTTGCTCATCATAACTTTTGGAAAGGGACGTTTTGGGATTTTTTCACCCAAAAAATTGCAGAGCCTTTTCCAATTCTCTGCATCGGTTCCCTCTGACCAGTCAACAACAAGTAAATCGTTTGGGCGGTCTTTAAAGTATTCTATCACTTCACGATTGTGGCGGTTAAAGCGTTTAATAAATTTCTCTTTGTTAATTTCCTCTGGTTTGGAAATACCATAAATAATCTGCAAGGCCTCTATCTCCCCTGGGTGCTCAAATGCCTTTTTCTTAAAGAAGCGTTTCCAACTCTCAAACCATCTCTTTGGGTCGCGAATTGTTAGAATAAATTTTGTGCCCGGGTAGTTCTTATCAATTAACTTGTAAAGGAATGGCCAGGGAATGTCTTCAAAGGCTGTGGACCTAGCTACAAGACGTTTCATTGCAGGGCCAAACTTGTTTTGTTTCCATTCCTCCATCAGCTTGGGCGAACTGCGCTGGCGAAAGCTACTAGTTTTGTATCCGAACACATTGCGAAAACATTCACCCAAAGAAGTTGTTCCAGTCTTTCGAAAGCCAATCCCAACTACTTTTTTTTCCACAACACTTTTTCGATTTTGCCAATCAGGATTGTTAATGTCATATATTTTGGCCAGATCTTTTGAAGTAAATCCAACCCCTGATTTATCTACACCTCCACCATAGGTCTGCACGTTTAGCTCAATGACTTCTTCACGGCTCATTGGGAAATCTTTGTCAAAAGTATTTTCATTAAACCTGTTTGCTACAGCAAGTGCGCCACGACAATGTGGAAGTCTTACACAAACCTTGTGCGAGTTCTTTCTCAAATTCCGCAGGAACACATCTGAGAAAACCATTTGCTTTTTTGGGAATAGCTTGTGGCAAACGTAGTTAAAGTACCAAGTTGAAAATCCAGTGCCATGGTAAACAACAGGGAACATTACTTTTGCAAAACTCTCTGAAAGAATCTGGCAGTCTAAATCTTGGCCAACGTATGGGAAAACTTTTCTTATGCCCTCTTGGCCCTTATTCTTTTTCTCCAGTTTTTCAATTATGCCCTTAAAATGCCATTTCCTAGAATTAAACGTGGCCATTACCGGTTCATATTCTTCAAGCAGACTTTTTATTGTTGGCGCAACATCCCACCGATTCTCTAAAGACTTGTCTGCTAGCTCAAAAGTTACATCATCGTCTATGAAAATGTAGTAATCATATATTTTTGGAACCTTCTCATAAAGAAGGCTTCGACCTTCACTCCAAGTTATGTTGTTCTTGTGAATAAACGCGTTTGGGTCCTTATCAGTTTCCCAGTTAAGACGATAGAAGTCACTAAACTCTGTATTAAACTGCTTCTTGTGCATCAAAGTTGTTTCTTCATTAATCCGGTTACCAGCTTGTTCCAGTACACA
>JASLNX010000080.1 GCA_030745815.1 archaeon | reverse complement strand
CAGGCCCAAAAATTGATGAAATGTATTTTAAAGCAGAAAATTATGTGAAACTGCCTTACTCAGTTAAGGGAATGGACTTGGTTTTTTCAGGACTGCAAACCGCAGCAGAGCAAAAAATTGGAAAGGTCGGACAAGAGGATTTAGCCTACTCGCTAATGCACAATGCCTTTGCAATGCTTACAGAAGTTAGTGAGAGAGCAATTGCTCACACTGAAAAAAGAGAGCTTTTAATTACAGGCGGGGTTGCTGCCAGTAAGGCACTTCGTGAAATGATGGGAACAATGTGCAAAGAGCGCGAGGCAAAAATGTTTGTGCCACCGGTTGGAGTTTGTGTGGATAATGCAGCAATGATTGCTTGGCTTGGGATTGTAATGTATACTGCAGGAAGCCACACAAAAGTGGAGAAAAGCGGTGTTTTGCCCAAACAAAGAACTGACGATATTAAAGTAAACTGGCTATAGGGCAAGAGATTTAAGGCCCTGTAAACCTAAAAACCCGCAAAAATAGCCAAATTTAGCACTGTTTTTACGATTTTGCGGGCATTTTTCCGTAAATTTATGACGCCGTTGGCCTATTTTACTTAAGGCTTTAGGGGGGCTAAAGAGCCTGGTTTTGTCCCAAACCAGCCCCTGCACAGGAAATAAAAGGGAAGGGAGATTACGAAAACCGCTGAACTAAAGAGAGCTATTTCAAAAGAGAACGAGAAAAGCATATAGGCGCAAGCAATTATTCCAAGGAATGGAAGCACTGGAAACTCCCCAATATTCAATGGAATTCTAAAAGGCCTTTTGGCTGCAGGGTCAGAGAACCTTAGGAAGATTACCGCTAAGTTTACCACAAGAAAGACTGCAAAAACTCCAAAATCAGTTATAAACGCAATGGATGTAATGTCCCCACTTAAGGCAAAAATAATTGCAAGAACCATCGCAGCAAAAATTGCATAATAGGGAGTTCTGGTTTTTGGATGGATTTTGTGCAAAAAGTTTGGCAGGCAGTGCTCTTGGCTCACCCCATAAAAGCGCCTGCTAACAGCAATCAAAAGAATGAGAACTGTGTTTGCTGTTGAAATTAACGCAATTGCAGCCATTGCCATCCCAACGTTTGAACCAAACACCTGTTCTGCTACAAGCGCTAGTGGAGCGTTACTTGCTGCAAGAGTTTCCCAGGAAACAACGCTTACTACAGAGAGCGCAACAAGAACATATATTATTGTGGAAATTGCAAGTGAAAGAATAACCGCTCTTGGAATTGTTTTAGTTGCCTGTTTGGTTTCCTCAGTAATATTTGCTAGGCCTTCAAATCCAATAAATGCAAAAAAGATTAATGCAGTTGCAGCGGTTATTGGCGAAATTAAAGAAAAGATTGATTCAGCCGGTTCAGGAGTTAAAAAATAGTCAACGCTTCCAAGAAATGGTATAGCAATTAAAATAATTATTACAAGGCCACCTACCTCAATTAATGTTGCAATAGTGTTTGCCCTAAGGGACGCCTTAATTCCCCAAAAGTTTATGAGAGAAGCTGCAACAATTAAACCAAGTGCGCCAACAAGAACTGGAACCGGAAAAAGGCCCTGCAGCAAAAAACTCAAATAACCTCCAAATCCAAGGGCAACAGCTGCAACTGAAATAAATCCAATCACAATTGCAATCCAAGCAATAAAGAAAGCAAACCACTCTCTTTTGAATGCCTTTTTAACGTAAAGAAATTCAGCTGACTCTTTTGGAAACATACTGCTAAGTTCTGCATAACTTAATGCAGTAAAAGACGCAATAAGTCCTGAGAAAACAAACGAAAGCCACATAGCGTTTCCAGCAAGACCAGCCGCCTTACCAATTAAAGCATAAATTCCAGCTCCCAAAATTACGCCGACACCGTAAGTTGTTGCTTCAAAAAGTGAAACACTTCTTTTAAGGCCAGGGCCTTTTCCCATACTTTCGTTTGGCATAATTAGCCCTTTCTATACCAGGCGGTAAAAGAGTAAAGATAGTAAAAAATACCCAAAACAATTACTGCAATTACTCCGTTAAGAATTGTTGTTAAAGGCGCTTCGATTCCCTGCTGGCTCCAAGGAATTAATTCAAGCTGGGGATCAGCCCAGGCAATAATTGCCATAACAAAAAGTATCACAAAAGTAAACTGAATTAGCATTAGTGCAGAGGCCTTGGCATCGGCCCTTGCCCTTGAAACCTTTTCAATTGCCTTTGCCTTAATTGTTGATGTTGCCATTTCTTGAGCCTCGTAAAGTTTTGGAACCCTTTTTTTTACAAGAAAATACAATGCCACAAGCAACGCACACGAAGCCACAAAGAATGTAACAAGAGTTGGCTCAAGAACAGGATTTAATGCAAAAGTCCTTTCAGAAAGACTGAACTCAAACCCAATTAGTTTATAGAAAAGGTAAACTGCAAGAACAACTGTTGTAAGCTGAATTAAAAGAATTGCTATTGGAAACTTGTTGCCCTTAACCTTTTCTTTGTCAATTTTAAGCATTCTAAAATATCAATTGTTTTCATATATAAATACCTTTTGAAAGGGGGGCATTTTGTAAAATTACACTATAGAGTGTAAGTAGATGTATGCTGTGCCAATAATTAGTGCCGCTGCCGCTACTACTGCAACTTGGGTTGTTGGATCAATGTCCTGGATTGTTGGAATAATTGACATTTGAGTGCAAACTACATTAACACATTCTTTGGCAAAACCGCACGAACTCCCATCTGCTTTTGGAACAGTGTGACAAAGAGTACCTACACAGGTTTTTGTTGTACAAGGATTGTTATTTGAACAATCTGAATCTATCATACACTCTATTGGCTGCTCTTGTACCCCATTTCCATTAGTACCCCCGCTTGATGGTTCGCCAACACCTGGTTCAACCGGGTTTTCAACTGGCGGTTCAGCAGGCGGTTCTTGTGCTTCACATGCTCCGCAATCTGTTTCGCAAGTTAAACAATCTTCCGCCTCACCGCATTTTCCGTCACCGCAACCAATGCAGTCCAGTGCGCAAGTTTGCGGACTTTCAGTATGTGTGCAGGCGGTATCACCGCATACTGCTGGGCAGTCTGCTGGACAATTAACAGCTGTTTCTCCTCTTGAAGCAAAATCGCAGGAATCGTCTCCGCAACTAGCTGGAGTGACCCCCCCTGGTGCGGGTGACGCAATATGAATTTGTATTCCGTCAACATACTCTGTACTATTTGTGTCAGAAAGCGACCCGTCACTTACCTCAATTGTAATGAAGTAATTTCCGTTAGCAAGATCCAAAATACTCCAGTCCCATTCGCAGTATGTTCCAAGAACTGAATTTGTATCGGAATCACAAATTGCTGAACTAAGATTTAAGTCTTCAACTATTGCAGTGGTTTTTGCAGATTGGCTTGTTCCATACCACATGTTAAAATTCAGATCATTTCCCTCTGCATCGTACGCATAAAATCGAACAGTTAAATTAGCATCGGCAACATAAGAAAACAATTGAGGGGTTCCATCAGAAAAACCGTCAACAGTAGTAATGTTTGCGTCGGGCGGAGTATTTAGTAGCCCTTCACAGTATCTCAAATCATCGTTTGTGTTGTCGTAATTACTAATATACAAGTTACCGTCATTACCTTGTGTTATTGAAGAGTACATTCCAACATCATTTGTACTATCAACTGTTTGACAAGTCCAATTTACCCCGGCACCCTCACAATACCTCAAATCATCACCAGTAGTGTCAAAGTGGCTTATGTGCAAATTACTGTCACTGCCCTCAACTATCGACGTATATTCCCCCACATTATTTGCAGTATCAATTGCTTGACAGGTCCACTCCACTCCCGCGCCCTCACAATACCTCAAATCATCACCAGTAGTGTCAAGATGGCTTATGTGAAGGTTTCCATCGGCTCCTTCAACCATTGATAGATCAATCCCTATTTGATTTGTACTTTCTATTGTTTGACAAGTCCACACTTCATCAATTCCCTCACAATACCTCAAATCCCCGTCTGTGTTACTGTAATTAGCAATGTGAAAGTTATTGTCACCGCCTTCCAATATTGACGTGTACCACCCAATCTCATTTGTAGTGTCTATTGCTCTGCAAGTCCAATCTGCTGCTGCGCCTTCACAATATTTTAAATCCCCGCCTGTGTCATCGTAGTAGCTAATGTGCAAATTACTGTCACTGCCTTCTGTTATCGACGAAAACCAGCCTACCGAGCCTGTGCTATCTAGTGTTTGGCAAGTCCACTCATCCCCTACCCCCTCACAATACTCCAAATCATTATTTGCTGCGTCTCGGTGACTTATGTGAACGTTATTGTCACTACCAAACGCCATTGATGCGGCGTTTCCAGCGCTAGTAGTGCCATCTACTGACTGGCAAGTCCAATCAACCCCTGTGCCCTCACAATATTTCAAACCCCCCCATACCTCTGGACTAGAATGGCTTATATGAAAGTTACTGTCATTGCCTTCCAAAATATTTGAAAATTTTCCCACCCTTCCAGTGCTGTCTATTGTTTGACAAGTCCACTGCCACTCTGCTAAAACGCTTGCGCTTTGCAGAATCATGAATAATGAAAGAAGTGAAAAAATTAATAGGCGTCTGCGCGAAAATTCCTTTTTCATGAATATCAATAATGGCTTTTGTTGTTTAAATTCGTGTTGTTTTTAAGAGAATTTGGAATTAAACAAAAATACTGTTAATGAACAGAGCTAGTTGCTGTGGCTGAAGAGCAGTCCAAACAACGATAAAAACCCACACAATTTTTAGAAAAGCGCTTTTGTCAAAAAGTAAAAGCATGCCAGTTAGAAAAAGGCTTGGAATAAAAATAAAGGGAGTTAAAATGAGCCAAGCAAATTTCTTGCGTGTACTTCCAACCCTTAAGTGATTTACACAGGATTCCTTTACCGCATTAAACGCATTTATTGCATCTGTATCACTTGGAAAAGAGTGAAAGGCAAGAGCTATTGCAAGCCAGTAGAAAACTATTGCAACCGGGTTCATTGCTGCGACAAAATCGTTGGCAAGTAAAAGCAGCCAGACTGCAAGAAGATTGTTTAATGCAAAGGGTGCAATACTAATTCCAACGGCCTGCCAAGCGTTTGGCTTTGCGTGTTGAATAAATGCCTCCTGGAAATCAAAAAGGCGCGTACTAAAAACCTTTACTCCGAAAAGAATGCAGGCAAGATAGTGCGCAAGCTCGTGAAAAATTACTCCTGGAAAAAGAAGCTTAAAAAGCATGGAAAAATTAATGTGCGAACAGTTAAAAACAGGGAATTACTCTTCAACATTTATTCCAAATTCTTCGTCAATCTCTCTTGCGGCCTTCTTCATTTTAGCAAAAATTCTATCAATGTCCTCTTCAATTTCCTCAATTGTTCTAAACATACTTCTGCTTCTAGGTTCATAAGTTCTGCCATGCTTAACAATAAGGCCACTTCTCATAAGATTGTTTAAGTGATTAATTACACTACCGCGAGACATCTTAACTCGCTTGGCAAGTTGCGAGGATGAAACAGGCTTTTTGTTTTCAGACGCAAAAATAATTTCCCTAAAAACTCCTGACGCCGTCTTGCCCCTATCAATTGGTTCAAAGAATCCAAAAGAGCGGCAAATCCAATCAAGCTCTTTTTCCAAATCATTAGAGAAAGGCTTTTCAACACGCCTTACAACAATTTTAAATGACTCTCTTCGCCTAGGTTCCCTATCCATAGAAAGATTATTTTAGGAAAGACATAAAAAGGTTTAGTTTAAAGAAATATGTAAAAGATTAAAAGATTTAGACAGGTGTTTCGGGGTTGGCTAAGAAGAAAATTAGTGAAAAAGAAAAACTTAGCCAAGCGGAAGATGCCCTAAAAAGGGTGCAGGCGGAATTTGAGAACTATATTAAGAGGTCTGAAAAGCAAGCTCAGGACGCAAGAGAACAGGGCTTTGCGCAAGCAGTTTTAAAGATTCTGCCGGTTCTTGACTCAATTGACGCAGCAATTGAGAACGCAAAAAAGGCAGAAAAGTTTGAAAAAGAAGAGGCAATAAAAGGGTTTGAAAATTTAAGGGAGCAGGCAATTTCAACAATGGCAGAAAAAGGACTTAAGGCAATTGCGTGCGTTGGAACAGATTTTGACGCAAAATTTGCTGACGCAATGCTTGTTGAAAAAGACCAATCAAAAAAGGACAATTTGGTTCTTGAAGAACTGCAAAAGGGATACATGTTTAATGAAACGGTTTTAAGGCACGCAAAAGTGAAAATTAATAAATTGGAGGAATGATTATGAAAGTTTTTATGCCAGTTAGAACCCCGGAAGAACTTTTTCCAGAGGGAATAGGACCAGAAAATATTGGAAGTAGGAGGAATTGAAAATGGCAAAGGTAATTGGAATAGATTTAGGAACTTCGAATTCGGCAGCATCCTTTTTGGAAGCAGGAAAGCCAAAAATCATACCCTCGGCAGAGGGCAACACAATTTACGGAAAAGCATTTCCAAGTGTTGTGGCTTTTACAAAAGACGGGCAAAAGCTTGTTGGAGAACCAGCAAGAAGGCAAGCAGTAAGCAACCCGGAAAATACGTTTACAGCGTTTAAAAGAAAGATGGGAACAAACCACAAATACAAATCAGGAGACAAAGAATACTCTCCGCAGCAACTTAGCGCGTTTATTTTGCAAAAAATTAAAAAGGACGCAGAAGAGTTTCTTGGCGACAAAGTTGAAAAGGCAGTAATAACTGTTCCAGCATACTTTGACGACAACCAAAGACAAGCAACAAAGGACGCGGGAAAAATTGCCGGACTTGAGGTTATAAGAATAATTAACGAACCAACATCAGCATCACTTGCCTACGGGATTGACAAAACAGAAAAGGAACAAAAAATTCTTGTGTTTGACCTTGGAGGCGGAACACTTGATGTTACAGTAATGGAATTCGGCGAAGGAATCTTTGAAGTAAAATCCACAAGTGGAAACACAGAACTCGGTGGAACAGATATGGACGAAGTTCTTGTTGAACACATTGTTTCCGAATTCAAAAAAGAGCAAGGGGTTGACTTGAAAAAGGACAATATGGCAATGCAAAGAGTAAAGGAAGCCGCTGAGAAAGCCAAAATAGAACTTAGTACTGTTATTGAAACAGACATAAACTTACCTTACGTAACAGCTGACAGTTCTGGCCCAAAGCACTTGACATTAAAAATTTCAAGATCAAAACTTGAACAATTAATTGAACCAATAATAAAAAAGTGCGAAAAGCCAATTCAGCAAGCTCTAGCTGACTCAAAAATGCAGCCAGCAGATATAAGTAAAATTGTTCTAGTAGGAGGCCCTACAAGAATACCTGCAGTGCAAAAATTTGTTGAACACGTTGTTGGAACAAAAGTTGAAAGAGGAGTTGACCCAATGGAATGTGTTTCACAAGGAGCAGCAATTCAAGCAGGTGTTCTGGGTGGAGAAATAAAAGACGTTCTCTTGCTAGACGTTACACCACTGACATTGGGAATTGAAACCCTTGGAGGCGTAAGAACAGCTCTTATTGAAAGAAATACTACTATTCCAACCAAAAAGAGCCAAACATTTTCAACAGCTGCAGACAACCAGCCAGCAGTTGACATACATGTTTTGCAAGGGGAAAGAGAATTTTCAAAGGACAACAAAACACTTGGAAGGTTTCAGCTTGTTGGAATTGCTCCAGCTCCAAGAGGAATTCCTCAAATTGAGGTAACATTTGACATTGACGCAAACGGAATAGTTAATGTTTCTGCTAAAGACCTTGGAACTGGAAAAGAGCAAAGCATCAAAATTGTTGCATCGCAAAAGCTTGACGATTCCGACATTGAGAAGATGAAGAAAGAAGCAGAAGCGCACGCTGAAGAAGACAAGAAACGAAAGACAGAGATTGAAACAATCAACGAAGCTGACGCAACAATCTACTCAACCGAAAAAATGCTAGTTGAATTAAAGGACAAGACTGATGAAGCAAAGCTTAAATCAGTTGAAGGGAAACTTGGTGAGTTAAAGGAACTCATGAAGGCGGAGAAGAAGGACACAGCATCAATCAGGTCAAAGCTTGATGAAATGAACAAGGAACTGCAGGCCATTGGGACCGAAATTTACCAAAAGGCCGCACAGGAAGCCCAGCAAAAACAGCAGGCAGCAGGTGGAGCAGCAGGAGCAGAACCAGGTAACGGAGCAGAGCAAAAACCAGGCTCTGAAAAAAAGGACAAGGTTGTTGACGCCGAATTTGAGGAAAAGGGCGAAGATAAAAAGTGATTGCCCTTAATTGATTTCGATGGGCAAAAAAGATTACTACGCAGTCCTTGGGCTAAAGAAAGGAGCCTCTGTTGCAGAAGTTAAGGGAGCCTACAAGCGCCTTGCAAAAAAGTACCACCCAGACATCAGTAAGGAGCAGGATGCTGAAGCAAAATTCAAGGAAGTTCTTGAAGCATACCAAACCCTTTCAGACGCCCAGAAAAAAGCTAATTATGACAGGTTTGGACACGCCGCACAAGGGTTCCAGGGCTTTCAAGGATTTAGAGGATTTAACGCAAGAGACTTTGAGTTTGATCTTGGAGACCTATTTAATGGATTCGGCGGAATGTTTGGCGGAAACGTTGGAAATGCGTTTAGAGACGCCTTTGGGCAAAAGAACAGGCGCGGTTCAAACATAAGGCACGATATTAATATTAAATTTGAAGAAGCAGCGTTTGGAACAGAGAAAGAAATAACTATTGAAAGAGATGACAGCTGCCCAAAATGTAGCGGGGCAGGCGGAGAAGGAAAGAAAACCTGCCAGATTTGCCAAGGCCGAGGAGTAATAAGGCAGGAAAGGCGAACTCCCTTTGGGGTTTTTGCGACTCAAAGCAATTGTCACGACTGCGGCGGAGAAGGGCACACTGTTGAAAATGTTTGCAAGAAATGCGACGGAAAAGGAATAACAAAGGTTAAGAAAAAGATTACTGTAAAAATTCCCGGGGGAATTGCCTCAGGAAACCACTTACGATTGCAAGGCCGAGGAAACGCTGGAAGAAAAGGAGGGCATGCCGGAGACTTATTTATAGTGGTCTTTGTTGAACCACACAAAATTTTCAAAAGAGACGGAATAGATATCTACGCTGAAATCCCAATAAGCTTTTCAGAGGCCTCGCTTGGAACAAAACTTGATGTGCCAACCATGAAAGGAAAAGCGACAATTAAAGTGCCTGCTGGAACACAGTCCGGCACAATTTTTAGGCTAAAGGACAAGGGAATTAAAGAACTTGGCGGAAGCGGAAGAGGAGACGAGTACATTAAAACAATTGTTCAGGTTCCAAAGAAAATGAACAAAAAGCAAAGAGAACTAATTGAAGCGCTTGCAGAAGAAGACGGGCTGAAGAAGGAGCGGAAAAGCTTCTTTCAAAAGCTTGGAGAAAGGTTTAATAAAACCTAATTTGCTCAATTTTACCGGTGTACTAAATGGCATTGGATTTACATGAAATAGAGGTAAAATGGCAAAAAGAGTGGGAAAAGCAAAAAACCTACAAATTCGACGAAAAAAGCAAAAAGCCTCTTTTTACAATTGATACCCCTCCGCCAACTGTAAGCGGAGTAATGCACATGGGCCACGCCTTTGCATTTACCCAACAAGACTTTGTTGCCCGCTACAAAAGAATGAAGGGCTTTGAAGTCTTTCAGCCATTTGGATTTGACAACAACGGCCTGCCAACCGCTTTAATGGTTGAAAAAAAGCTCAAAATAAGGCAAAAGGATTACTCAAGAAAAGACTTTGTAAAGCTTGTTCTAAAGCACACAAAAGAACAAGAAGACGCAATGGAAAAAAGCTTCAAGGGCATGGGCCTAAGTATTGACTGGGATCTTTTATACAGAACAATTGACAAGCTTGCGCAAAAGACAGCGCAGTACAGTTTTTTAGATCTGCACAAGCAGGAAAGGGTCTACCAGCGGGAAGCCCCAACAATGTGGTGCCCAAAGTGCGCAACTGCAATTTCTCAAGCAGAACTTGAAGACAAGGAAGAGGAATCAAAATTTGTTTACATAGAATTCAAAACAACTGACGGGGAAAAGATTTCAATTGCAACAACCAGGCCAGAACTAATGCCTGCCTGCGTTGCAATTCACGTAAACCCTGATGATAAAAGGTACAAGAAGTTTGTTGGAAAAGATGTTGAAATTCCATTTACTGGCGGGCGAACAGTAAAAGTTTATGAAAACCGCGAAGCAGACCCAGAACTTGGAACAGGGGCAGTTTATCACTGTACTTTTGGAGACTTAGACGACGTTGCATGGATTCTTGAAACAAACGTTCCGATTATTGAAATCATTAACAAGGACGGAACCTTTAATGAAAAGGCCGGAATTCTAAAAGGCCTTCGAACAAAAGAGGCAAGAAAAAAAATAATTGAAGAACTTGACAAGGCAGGACACATAATTAAGCAAGAGCCAATAACGCATGTTGTAAACACGCATGAAAGATGCAAGACCCACATTGAAATTCTTACAGCACAACAGTGGTTTGTAAAATATCTTGACCTAAAAGACGAGTTTGTTATAAAGTCAGAGCAAAGCAAATGGATTCCAAAATATATGAAAAAAAGGCTTGACAACTGGATTAATGGATTGAAATGGGACTGGAATATTTCAAGACAGCGCTATTACGGAATCCCGTTTCCAGTGTGGTACTGCAAAAAGTGCGAAAAGCCAAAACTGGCGGACGAAAGCCAGCTTCCAATTGACCCAATGGAATCAAAGCCAAAGGGAAAATGCGAGTGCGGTTCCACAGAGTTTACGCCAGAAAAAGATGTTTTGGACACATGGTTTACATCGTCTCTTACCCCGCAAATTAATGGAAAGTGGGTTGAGAAAAACAAATTGTTTGACAAGATTTTCCCAATGGACTTACGGCCACAAGGCCACGACATAATTGCACTGTGGGCATTTAACACAATTGTTAAATCACTCTTCCACCAAAAGCAAATTCCGTGGAAAAACGTTATGATAAACGGCTGGGCGCTGGACTCAAAGGGAAAAAAGATGTCAAAGAGTTTGGGGAACGTTATTCCACCTGAACAAATGATTGAAAAATATTCAGCAGACGTTCTAAGATACTGGGCAGGGCTGCCAACAATTGGGGAAGACATTCCGTTTATGGAAAAGGAAATGGTTTCAGGCAAAAAGTTTTTGACAAAAATCTTTAACGCATCGCGCTTTGTTTCGAGTGCCTGCGAGGGACTTGGGAAAGTTGATGAGAAAAAATTAAAGTTTTGGCCGGAAGACAAGTGGATTTTGAGCAGACTAAACTCTTTAGAGATTAGTTCAACCAAGGCAATGGATTCATACGAATTCAGCAAATGCCTTAACCCGGTTAGAAACTTTTTCTGGCTTGAATTTGCAGATTATTACATTGAAGAAGTAAAGCACAGAATTTACGGAGAAGACAGGGAAAGCAAAAAGGCGGCTCAGTTTGTGCTGCAAAAAGTTATTTGGGAAACCCTTCTAATGTTCTCTCCGTTTGTACCGCATGTTACTGAAGAAATTGCGCAAAGCACATTCAAAAGCCTGCTTAAAGAGAAAAGCATTCATTTAGAGAAATGGCCAGAGGGAAACAAAAAGGCCGTTGACCCTGAAGCAGAGGAAGTTGGGGCAATTGTTACGAAAATAATTTCTCTCATTAGAAAGGAAAAGAGTGTGTCAGGAAAACCTCTAAATGCCCCTGTCAAAAAGGCGACAGTCAAAGTTGGAGACCCGGAAAAATTAACGCCCTGGCTTGAAACCATAAAACACACAATGAAAATAGAAAAGATTGAAACAAGCAAGGGCGAACTTGCGGCTGCAATAGAGCTTTAAGGGGCGAAAGCAAATGAAGTTACTAAGACGCGGAGCAGAGGCAGAACTCTACGAAACGGAATTTGAGGGCAAAAAGGCCTTGCTCAAGAAAAGGGTTTTGAAGAGCTACCGGCATAAAGAGCTTGACGCAGAAATTAGTTCTTCACGAACAAACCTTGAAGCCAGACTGATTGTAAAGGCCAGAACTTTGGGAGTTAAAACCCCACAAGTTTACAGTGTTGACAAGGAAAAACACGAGATTGTAATGGAGTTTATTGACGGGGAACGCGCAAAAGACGTTTTGAACAAGAACAATTTTATAAAAATTTGTGAAAAGATAGGACAGGGAATTGCAAAAATGCATGCCTTTGATTTAATTCACGGAGACCTTACAACAAGCAACATTTTAATGCGTAGCAAGGAACTGTTCTTCATTGACTTTGGACTGGGAAAGACCAGCAAAAAGGTTGAAGACAAAGCAGTTGACCTACTTGTTTTCAAGAAAACATTTGAAGCCACCCACGCAGACCTTCTACCAAAGGGCTGGGAAAAGATACTTGCAGGTTATAACAGAATAATGGGAACCGCTGGATACGCAATAGTAGAACACATTGCCAAAGTTGAGAAACGGACAAGGTATCATTAGGCTAAAACCAGCTTTTTTAAACCTTTTGAGAGCCAAATATGTTACAATTTATGTTATTCTCTCCTGCGCCGTTAGGGCAGAAGGGTGAAAATTCAGTGGATTAAAAGTTTTAAAGGTTGATTTGAATGGCAAGAATGCACTCTGGAGATAAGGGAAAAAGCAGGAGCAAAAGGCCTCCTGCAAGAAAGGCCCCAGGCTGGGTAGAACTCAAACCAAAAGGCGTTGAAGAGGCAGTTGTAAACTTGGCCAACGCAGGTCATTCCCAGTCAGAAATAGGCTCAATGTTAAGAGACCAATACGGTGTTCCAGACATTAAAACTGTTGCAGGCAAGGGAGTGGAACAAATTCTTGAAGAAAACAAACTTTTGCCAGAGATTCCAGAAGACTTGATGAACCTAATTAGAAAAAGCGTTACATTAAGAAAGCACATGGAGCCAAACAATAAGGATTTTACCGCAAAGCGCGGATTACAGCTTACCGTAAGTAAAATTAGAAGGCTTGTTAAATACTACAAGGCCGAGAAAAGATTGCCTAAAACATGGAGATACAGTGAGGAGACAGCCGCACTGCTTGTGAAGTGATAAAGTGAAATTTGACGCATTGATTCAAAGAAAAGGTGTGGAAATTTTTAGAAAAAATGGAGACGCAAAAGTTGAAGAAATTTTAATGGAACTTGATAACGTGGTAAAGAAGGAAATTGATTCAAAGAAGTGATTTTTATGGTTGAAAACAAGGGAAAGAAAAGAAAAAGGGCTTCCGCTAAAAGAACTGTTGACAAGTGGAAAAGGAAAAAGTGGTTCAAGGTTTACTCTTCAAAAGAGTTTGACCAAAAGGAAATAGCAGAAACTCCTGCTGAAAAAGAGAAAACAATCCCTGGCAGATCCATAAAAGCAAACCTTGGAGACCTAACAGGCGAAAGGCAAAAAAGGCACATTACAATTACATTTAAGATTACAGAAGTAAAAGGCCAGCAGGCTTACACTGAAATAGTAAAGCACGAAGCAAGCCACGGATACATTAACAGGCTTGTTAGAAGGAAAAGCAGCAAGATTGAAGCAGTACAAACTGTTGTAACAAAGGACAACAGAAAAGTAAAGGTAAAAACACTTGCATTGTCTCAGCGAAAGCTTGATAGAAGACAAGAAATGGCCATAAGAAAAGGAATCGTGGAAAGTGTTGAAATAAGTGCTGCAAAGAACGATTTTTCACCATTTATTCAGCTAGTTGTCTTTGGAGTACTCGCCTCCAAACTGTTTAAGGATCTTAAAAAAGTAGCCCCACTAAAGAGGGTT
>JASLNX010000079.1 GCA_030745815.1 archaeon | reverse complement strand
GTTTTAGGAGCCAAGCTTATTGAAAAAGGCGGAAAAATACTCTTTCTTGCCCCAACAAAACCTCTTGCCGAACAGCACAAAAAAAGCTTTGAAAAGAAAACAAACATCCCAAAGGAAAAAATTGTGCTGCTAACAGGAAGTACAGACCCAAAAGAACGGGCAAGGATGTTTAAAGAGGCCACAGTTATTAACGCAACACCGCAAACAATTAGAAACGATCTTCGAAAGGGCAAAATTGACTTGAAGGACGTAAAGCTATGTATTTTTGACGAGTGCCACCGAGCAGTCGGAGACTACAGCTACGTGGAAATTGCCGCGCGCTATGTTGAGCAAACAAAAAAACCGCTGATTTTAGGGTTAACGGCTTCGCCTGGAAGTAACGAAGAAAAAATAACAACAGTAAGAGACAACCTGTTCATAAAAAATATTGAAGTAAAAGACAGTGAAGATCTTGACGTAAAGCCCTATGTAAAAAAAATTGAAAGCGAGTGGGTTACGGTAAAACTCCCAGCCGACTTTTTGAAAGTAAAAAACGCACTTGAAAGATTCTCAAAAGAACAAATTGTGCTTCTTAAAAGAATGGGCCTGGCCCCCACCACAAACATTGGATATTTTAGCAAGAGAAGACAACTTGAAATGCAGGCAAAAATAAGGCAAAGAATTGGAAAGTACGGAAAAAGACAGCCTTCACTTTACGCTGCCGCATCAAAACTTGCCGCGCTAATGAAAGCATCTCACGCACAACTACTACTTGAAACACAAGGAGTTAGCACAATGAACAATTACTTAGGAAGAATGCAAGACGACGAAAAAAAACCAACGGCGTCAAAGGCATTAAAATCTTTTATTAAAAGCCCGCAAATTCAACAGGCAATAAAGATTGCGGAAAAAATGGAGGTTCAAGGAATTGAACACCCAAAGCTTGGTGAACTTGGAAAAATTTTACTGGGCCAGTTCAAAGAAAATCCTAAAAGCAAAGCCATAATTTTCAACCACTACAGAAGCAGCATTAAAACAGTTGTTGAATACCTTGAAGCAGTTCCCGGCGTTAAACCAAAAAGATTTATTGGACAGGCAACAAGAGGCCGAGACAAGGGAATGAGCCAAAAGGAACAAGCAGAAGTTATTCAAGAACTTAGAAATGGGAAATACAATTGCCTGGTGGCAAGTAGCGTTGCAGAAGAAGGGCTAGACATCCCAGCAGTTGACTTAGTGGTTTTTTACGAACCAGTTCCAAGCGAAATAAGGTCAATTCAAAGAAGGGGCCGAACTGGGCGGTTTTCAAAAGGCAGAGTAATTATTCTAATGGCCAAAGATACACGGGACGAAGCATTCTACTGGGTTTCGCACCACAAAGAAAATAAAATGAAGAAAGTGCTCTCTGGACTAAAAGAAAATCCAAAGGAAAAGCAAACAAAACTCGGGGCCTGGTAAAATGGAGAGGAAAAGGGAAAAGCAGGAAACACTGGCAAAGCATGTCAAAGGAAAAAAAGACCAAATAGTAATTTACGTGGACTCAAGAGAGCAAAACCCTGCAATTGCCAACAAACTTTCATCACTCGAATGCGATGTTCGCGTTAAAATGCTTGACGTTGGAGACTACGTTCTAAGCGACGCCGTGGTTGTTGAAAGAAAAACGCTTGCAGACTTTCTGCAAAGCATTATTGACGGCCGCCTGTTTGAACAGCTTGTAAACATGAAAAGCAATTACGAAAAACCCCTGCTTTTGATTGAAGGGGAGCTTTCAAGAATTTACACAATTAGAAACATTCACAAGAACAGCATTATTGGCGCGCTCACTTCAGCCGCACTAAATTATCAGGTTCCAGTAATGTTCACCGGAAGCGCTAGAGAAACCGTTGACTTCTTATACAATATCGCAAAAAGAGAACAGCTTGGAAAAAGTAAAGACATAAGGCTAAGGATTGGACGAAAGAAAATGAATCTTGCCGAACAGCAAAGATTTATTGTTGAATCACTCCCCTTTGTTGGCCCAAAAATGGCAAAGGCCCTGCTAAAAGAATTCGGAAGCGTACGAGAAATAGCAAACGCCTACAGCAAAGACCTGCAAAAGGTTGAAAACCTTGGATTAAAAAAAGCAAAACACATAAAAAAAGTTTTTAGAGAAAAATACATTGAGGAAGACTAATGCCTGCCAGAAATTTAAAGTGGAGAATTGCACTTCTTGCAATTGCACTGGCCCCACTCCTTTTCTTAAATGAATTCTTAAACCACTCATACGACCACTTTACGGGAAGTATTACCGCAATAACCCAGCAGTGGCACATTGCCGCACTAAACATAATTTTTTTCACGGCGTTTCTTATTCCGCTTTCGTTTAGAAGAAAGGCCAGCTGGCAAGAGTATGGCCTGGTTAGCGCGTTCTTTGTTTCGCTATTCATTGAAATGTACGGCTTGCCACTCTCAATGTTTATTGCCTCAAAATACCTTTTTGCCGAAGCAGTTTACTTACCGGTGAACGCAGTAACATTTAATTTTCTGGGAGTTGAATTTGCAATGACCGCCGGAATGGTTTACGGTCTTGGAGTAATGCTTCTTGGAATGCTGCTAATAGCAATTGGTTGGATAACGCTCTACAGAAACCGCGAGCAAGGCCTTGTTACAAACGGACTTTATGCACATTCAAGGCACCCACAGTACCTTGGATTCATAATGGTCACAATTGGATGGTTTGTTGGATGGCCCACTCTTTTAACAGCCGCCTTTGCGCCAATTCTAACCTACAAATATGTTCAAGTGTGCCGAAAAGAAGAGGAAGATGTTTCAAAAAAATTCCCAGAATACGCAACTTACAAAAAAAACACGCCTTTCCTTATCTAATTAATTAAAGGAAAGAATTCTTGCCGAATCGCTTGAGTAAACAGTTGAAATAAACTTGCAGTCTGCTTCAAGAAGCCCGTTTTTGTAAACCGCTGAATCCAAAGCTCCCTTGTGCAAGAAGAAAAAGTCAAAGTCCCAGCGGGTTTTCTCAGCGAGAATCTTCAAACAGTTTGAAGTCCTAACAAGCACATGCATGGAATCGTTTCGTTCACTTAGGCCGGGGGCAAACTCAAAGTACCCGTCCATTACAACTTGTCGCCTGGAAATGTATGTAAGAGGATGACCGCGATCCCACGATGAAAAAATCACCGAATCCACAGGGGTGTTCTGAAGCCAAGTCATTGCAGCGCGTTCAGGTATACTCACAAAACGTCCTGTGTTGCTGGCCTCGGAAAAGACCACCATTGAACCAAGAATAAACAGCAACGCAAGTAAAACTGGAAAAGCAGAACGGGTTTTTTCAAAGGCAAACCCAAAGCCTGCGGCGGAAATTACTGCAACAGGCAAGGTTAGGAAAATTGCAAGCCTTGAACTAAAGGCAGCGTAGAGAAGGGAAAAGAAAAACCAGGTGAGTAAGAAAACCTTTTTCCGCGCTTCTGACTTTACAAGGCCAATAACCAGGAAAATCCAGGAGAATGTAAAGAAGATAAAAATGCTTAGAAAAAGTGGCTTTGCGTTCTCGCTTGACTCAAGGGAAACGGACGAAACATAATCCAGTGGCGAATATGGCAGCGAGTAAAGCCAAAGCATCCAAATAATTGTGCAAATTAAAATTATCAGCAAAGTTTTTCTGAAATTAAAATCCAAATGCTTTACTCTTGCAACAATCATCCAGATTATTAAAAAAGTAAAGAGGTAAAGCGAGGAAAGCGGATGCAGCAAAACCAGAGCAACTGTGAGAAGCAATGCAGGTGAAAATTTCTTAATATATATTAGAAAGATTATTGCCGGAACAATTAGAAGAGCCAGGGAATCAGGGCGAGCGTAGGCAGCTGTTCTCATTAAGTGAAGCGGCATTAAGGCGATTGCAAGCGATGCAAAGAGCGCAATGCTCTGGCTTTTGAAAAAACGTCTTGTAAATGCAAAAGCTAAAAGAACTGCTACCGCCCCATAAATTGCAGGAAGAATTGGAGTAAGATTAATCACCTCAATTCCTGAAAGAATGGAAAAGGACGCAATTGTTGTATGAAACAAGGGAGCATAACTGTAGAACCTACCCTGCATTGAAAGAGAATCAAAAACTGGAACCGCCTGGCCAACAACAACCATTTCAGACATTCTTGCATGAAACCAGGGATCTGGACCAGTCATTGAACCAATGAATAAGGGAAAGGCCCTGATAAATAAGGCCAAAATAAGTATTGCCAAGAGTGCCTTTTTGTTAACCAAATAACCCCCTTAGAAATAAGTACAGGATTGTTAATAAAGTTAATCAGCCAGGGCAATCGGGGCAATTGTTAAGGCCAATTAACATAGACAAAAGGACTAATTAAGATTCTCTCTTCTACTTTTTTTGCAACCGATTCCAGGAAGTCATAATAAGCAGATGGGTTTTTTGGCGGGGGCCTTTGTTTATTTATTATTATATGCCTACCACTTTGGATAAGCTCCAGATTATAATTAGTGAGCCGTCCACTTACTTCCTCAGCTTCCAAAAAACTTCTTTCTCCGGCAAAATTTTCCCTAACTACATTGCTTAGAGGAATGGAAAACTTTTTTTCAGAACAGGATTTGGCAACCTCAAGGCTATTGGTCTTCCACCGGTGATCATAAATCTCAAACGAATAGAACTCCCCCTCTTTTTTGACATCATAAGCACAGAAAAGCGTATTATAGTCACAGGGCTGGTTTCCGTTCATCACCATACTAACCTGGCAAAATGTGCCAAGGGTTTCCAGTCCAATTGACGACAAATCACCCACAGTGGGAAAAGAGGCAGAAACCTCAGTAGTATTCTGAATTTGGTCCCCTGTGCATCTTCCAGACTGGCAACTTGCAGTCAGGCCCCCTTCAGAGCGCATGCATACATACCCTTCTGGTTTATTTTCATTCTCACAATTGAAATTTTGGGGGTCACAGGAATCAATAGTGCAAGACTCTGCATCATCACAATCGCCTTTTATTTCACACGCCAAAATTTCCGACGCAGGAATTGGGGCGAAAGAACATTTTTTAGGATTCCCGGAACAGCGGTTACTGGTTAGGGAATTGCCGTCGTCACAATCGGCATCTGATTCGCACTCCGGGGGGTCAAATTCACTAGGCAAGCTTGGCTCTGAAAGATTGCCCAAAATTATCCCGTCTATTTTTCTGGCGACAGATTCTAAAAGGTCATAATAAACGGCTAGATTTTTTACCCTGGGCTTAGATTCACTTATTCGTATATAATTACCTTTTTGAGTAAAATGCAAGCGAAACATAGTAACTAGATCACTTACCTTCTCAACCGCCAAAAAACTTTCTTTCCCAACAAAGTTTTCTCTAACTACCGTGCTTTCCAAATCAGTGTAGACATCAGAGTAGGCCCCAGAGTAAACTTGTAGACCGTTGTGGAAAGATACGCTAGAGCAAGATTCGGCAACCTCCAGATCATTGGTGTTCCACTCATTACTATAAATGTCAAGCGAGTAGAAATCCGCTCCTTTTTTGACATTATAAATACAGGAATACGAATTATGACCACAAGCTGCGTCCCCTGTTGTCCATCCGCCAAGAAAACAATAGAGACCAATGGTATCCAATCCAATTGACGATAAGTCTGCTACAGATGGGAAACTGGCAGAAAATTCTTTAGGATTCTGAATTTGATCATATATACACATCCCAGACTGGCAACTTGCAGTCAGGCCATTTTTAGGGTTCCTGCATGGCGACCCGTCCGTTTTATTTATATAGTTACAACTGGTGGTTTGGGCATTGCAATAATCAATGGTGCAAATCTCTTCATCATCACAGTCAATAGTATCCTCGCATGGTTCTTGCTCCTCAACGTCTTCAGGGACTTCAGGGACTTCGAAAACTTCAAGACCTCGGGGACAATCGTTGTCATTTAAGTAATCACAATCCCCAGGACAACAACTATCTTCGTTCCCACAGGTAGTAATTGGAATACTCTCACATCTCTTCGTAACCCCGCTGCAGAAATCTATAGTACAAGCGATTTTGTTATCACACTCAGCATCATCCGTACAATAATCATTTGTCATAACACACTCAACCAAATCACCAGATTCATTAATTAGCAACTCAATCTCGCTTTCAATCTCTACCGCCTTCACACGCCAGTAAGTATTGGCGGTGAACTTCTTGCCACATTCCCGCTCAGCGCGCTCTAAAACAACCGGGTCCTGAAAAAGCCCTGAACTTTCCCGTTCAATCTTTTGAACAAGAACATCAGCAAAAGAATGATTCTGCATAAATTCACTAAATTCGCCATTAGTTTCAACAAAATCCAAAACCCTTTGCTTGGTCTGCTGCGGATTTTCCTCAATACAACCACTTAAGAAAATAAAAGCCACGACAATCAGAACAACAGCCCTCATGCCAAAATATGGTACTCCAAATATAAAAACGTTTTGAATGGGGGCTACTAAATCTTTTTCCTAAAGATCCCAACTAACAATAGTATAAACGCCGGAACAACCAAAACAAGAAGCTTGTCAAGGGCATAGATTAACGGAATTCCCTTTACCATTACGTTTGTAAGCAACTGAATTCCAAGAGTTAGGGGGAGAGCAGAAGCAATGCCCTGCACATAAAACGGCATAAACTCAATTGGGAAAATTATTCCTCCTAAAAAGAGAAGCGGGATCATTATCAACAAAGAGGCAAGTACAGCAGTCGATTGTTCACTGGTAAAGCCAGTTAGAAACACGCCAATTGAAATGAACGCAAGGGAGATGGCAACTAGTACAATAAGAAGATCTAAAATAGAGCCCATTAGTGGAACTCCAAAAACAAGGATTGCAATGGCAAGAATTATTAAGGCCTCAAGCAAAGCAAACATTATCTGACCCAAAATTTTTCCAGAAACCCAGCTCAGCTTTGAAGTGGGAGAAGAATGAAGCCTTACGTTAAGCCCTTGTTTTCTCTCAACAATAGTTGAAATGCTCGCAATAAGAATACAAGTAAGCATCAAAACAATAGTAAGAGAAATTGGAATCAGGATCGCTGTCTTTTCAACAGGAAGGTATTCCTCAGAAACAAGATACATCTTGTTCTCTTCCACAATAAAAGGCCTTACAAGAAACTCAGGTTTGTAGAACATAAACTTTTCAATTGTCTCAGTCAAATCGTCAAGCAGGGTCTTTGTCTCCGCAAGATTTGATTTTGTCTGCTCATAATAATCAAAAGAGTCCCTAATAAGGCCCTTAACTTCTGTTAGAGTAGTTTCAAGATCGTCAACAGCAACCTTGAACTCTTCAACTGTCAAGTTCGCACTATCAAGCTTTGAATCCGCTGAATTAAGCTCGGTGTTTAACTCAGTAAGCTTTTGTTGCGAGTCATCAATGTCGTTTATTGCAGAATTAATCTCAGCTATGGATGAATCAATTTTTGTAATCGTTTCAGTAAGCTCATTTTCAACGGATTGAAGCTGTGATTTTATCGGCTCAAAACTTGCGTTCTTAATCTGCTGCAAGTCCCCTCGAATTAATTTTAGAGTATCTGAATAAGTTGAAAGCTCAAGACTAGTATCAACAAGTTTTGCCCTATAAGTGGAAAGCGTTGTTTTGGCCTCGGCAAGATCCTCTTTTGCAGAAGCAATTTTGCTCTTTGAATCAAGATAATGCGCATTGAACTGATTCAACTTGCTTTTAAGAGAAGCTATATCAATACTGTTTATTTTTGTTTCAAGATCTATAATGCGCTGCTTTGCGCCATCAAGGCCTTCTTCAAACCCATTGATTTTTGCATACTGTTCATCAAGCCTTTTCGTAATGGTATCAAGATTTTCCCAAATCCTGTGCAATATCTTAGTTGACTTATTGTTTGCAAATATTTGAATTGAAAAGTAAGCATAGGACATCACCATTTTAGAAACAAGCGGGGCACTGTTGTCATAGTAGAAGCTTATCTTGACCCTTTCAAATTCACTGGTTGGCTCGTGAACAACAACTCCAATTCTGGCAATGCCCTGGTCAATAGCTTCCTTTACTGCATCAGGAGACTTGGCACGATGTAACCTTAACCTTTCAACCTGACTCAAGTGGTCCAAAAATTCTTCGCTGTCAAAATTACTTGAACCAAACGGAAGATAGTATGCAACGTCCGCTCTTTCAAACCCGCTCTGCGGCTCAACATTCTGGCTTCCAAAAGCAAGCGCAACAACAAGAACAATTAGTGCTGGGTACAAAATTACCAGCGCAAGAGATGTTTTTTGAGAGGCAACAAGCTCAAACTCCTTCCTAGCAAATCTAAATATCTTCACGCTTTATCCCCTGCTCTTCAACAATTTTGATAAATAGATCCTCTAGTTTTTTGCGATTTTTACGCAAATCCGAAACAGACAACTCTTCTGCAATTTTGCCCTTAACAATCAACGCAACTCTGTCACACAATACCTCGGCCTCGTCCATGTAGTGAGTTGTAATAATTATTGTCTTGCCCTTAGTTCTAAGCTGGACTATTTTTTTCCAAAAGGTTTTCCTAATCTTTGGATCAAGACCAACAGTGGGCTCGTCCAAGAAAATTATAGCTGGGTCGTTTATCAGCCCACACGCAAGGTTGAGCAAGCGCTTGTATCCGCCTGAAAGATTTTTTGCTCTTCGCGACCTAAACCGTTTAAGACTCCAGGTTTCAAGAAGACGCTCTATTCGTTCATGTAATTTAATTCCGCCCAAACCATAGAGCGCACCCATAATTTCAAGGTTTTTTTCAACAGAGAAGTCCAAATAAAAGCACAAATCCTGCGGCACTATGGAAACCTTTTTTTTAACCTCTTTATTCAAAAGCTTTTTTCCAGCCAAAGAAAAAGAAAAACTTCCTGAATCCTGCTTTTCAAAATCCAAAAGAATCCTTATTAGTGTTGATTTGCCCGCCCCATTCGGCCCCAAAAACCCAAATATTTCCCCTTCAGGAAGCTTAAGTGAAACCCCATCAAGAACTTTGAATTTACCATAACTCTTGGTTATTTTATTAACTTCAAGTGCATTCATTGTCAAACAATAGGTAAAAGAGGTATATAATTATTGCACTGGCCACTACTTGCCCCCAATGAAGACCTTTTGCAAAATTGAAACAGGGGAAAAATTAAAAAGCAGGTAACGCATACTCTTAGTGATGAAAAAAGCAGCAAAAGCAGCAATAAAAGAGAAACCAACTTTGTTAATTGAACCAAAGGACATAAAGCCGTCAATTCCTGAAATGCGAGTAAGAGGAGTTTTTAACCCTGGAGCAGTAAGGCTTCCAAACGGCAAAGTTTTACTAATGGCAAGAGTTGCCGAAACCCCAATTCACGGAAAACGCTATTTTATCTCAGCAAAAATGGCTGGAACAGAAAAGCACCCTAAAATGAAAACAGAAAAGATTCCAAGAACAACTGGAACAATTGAAGAACAAGGGTTTCACACAAAATTTGGAATGTGGAAACTTCCAACACTCTCACACCTTAGAAAAATTTATCTTGACGAAACAGGAATGTTTGTTGAAAAACTTGGAACAGAACACGACTTTTGCGGCTGCGGAACCGACGGAGACCTTGGAGTTGAAGACCCAAGAATAACCCACTTTAAAAGAGACAACTTTTACGCAATGACCTATGTAAGCGTTTCAGCAAAAAGCGGAGTCTCAACATCTCTTGCCACCTCAAAAAACCTTCAAGGCTGGACAAGACACGGCATAATTTTTAGGCAACAGAATAAGGATGTTGTGCTTTTTCCAGAAAAAATCAAGGGATACTACGTAGCACTTCACCGGCCAGAGGGCGCAATGATTTTTGACAAACCAAGCATTTGGATTTCCTACTCAAAAGACCTCATTTACTGGGGCCGAGACAAAACACTTCTTGCCCCCCGCGAAACAGGCTGGGACTCTTTAAGAATTGGGCCTGGAACAATCCCAATCAAAATAAAGGAAGGATACTTGGAGCTCTACCACGGAGTTCGTTTAAGCAGAGCAAGAGACCCTGACTCTAAAAAAATCTACAGCGCCGGCGCACTGCTTTTTGACGCAAAAAACCCTGAAAAGATTCTTGCAAGAAGCCCTGTTAACAAACCTTTGTTTTTGCCTGATCCAAAAACTGAAAAGAAGGGATTTATGGAACAGGTTGTGTTTCCAACAGGAGTGGTCACTGCAAACCAGGGAAAAGACCTTTTGGTTTACTCAGGCGGAGCAGACAGCAGAATCACCGTTAGAAAAATGGCAATAAAGGACATTTTAAATTCCCTTGAATAAAACCCTGATGCCCGGGGCAAACCAAAGATTTAAATTCCCTTGCCAGCGTAAATATTCAAGTTAACGGGCACAAATAACCGAATTTTGCCCCAAAAACGTTGTTTTGAAGTGATTTTATGACTCAATGGCATGAGAAAGCAAGAAGAAAGTCCTCTGGTGGAATCAGAACAGCCAAACGAAGGCGAGACAAAAGGCTAACCGAAAAGGGCGGGCTTCCAACCCACACAGTAATAACCGACGAAGAAGAAAGGCGAACTGTAACAAAGGGAAGAGGCTCAACCACCAAAGTAAAGGAAAGGCGAGCCAAATTCGCAAGCATTGCAGACCCCAAAACAAAAAAGGTCGGCAAAGCAGAAATACTAACCGTTGAAGAAAACAACGCAAACAGACTATTTGTAAGACGAAACATAATCACAAAAGGCGCAATACTCAAAGTAAAACTCGGCGGCAAAGAAGAAAAAGCAAAAGTAACCTCAAGACCAGGCCAACAAGGCCAAGTCCAAGCAACCCTAATAACCCAACAAGAAAAAAAGAAATAACAACCAACTTCTCCTTCACCTTAAACTCTTCAGTAAAGATTCAGGGATTACACAGCTTCACCAAACGCCACTACACCTCACCGTGGCCAACGCAACCAATCGCCGCCGCCGTGGCCAACGCCACAGTCCACTCGCCAGCCCTACCGGGCGGTTATCTGTGGGCGAAAGAATAAAATAGGAGTTTGGACTTTAATAACAATAGAATGCAACTAAAAACATATTCAATAATTTTGTTTCTGCTACTTGTTCTGTCCTTGGCGTTAACTTGGGTTTTTGACTTGTTTCTGGGTCAACTGTCTTTTGATTCCTTTTCTATTCCTTTTAAAATTGTGTTTTTAGTGTTTTTAGTTCTTGGAGCGTTGGGGCTGTGGCTTTTCAACTCAAAGAAGAAACTGGGCATTCTAATTGTGTCAGTTGTAACACTTTTAACTCTTGCATACAGTGCAAATACGCTATATCTAAATCTCTCTTTTTGGAATAGCCAAGTTGGGCCACTTACAACCCAATCCTATTTCGTTCTCATATTCGGAGAAATTGTTCCAATAGTTTTGAACGTTATAATTTTGGTACTTTTATTTAAAAGCAGAAAGTTCTTTTCAGCTGGAACCATTAAGTAAAAGTTCAGGGCTTACGCCACTTCGCCATGGTTCAAGGCAACATTTAAATTCTCTTAAAGCACTTATTTTACTAGTGAATTTAAATGCCAAAATCACGAGGCCGCGATAGGAGATGGAAAGTACGAAGAATAGCTCAACAGGAACCGGTAGAGCGAGGTGGCCAACCGCAGTACATAAGAGTTGTGCCAGCAACCTCGGAGTCTCGGCCTGCAACTAAACTTTCACCAAACACCCGCAAAGCAAACAGGCGTTCTGGCACAGACCGAAGAAAAACCGAATAATGGGCCAAATTCGAATTTACCTACAAAACCCCACAAAAACAAACATTTATAAAGGATAAGACGCGCAGTTATATATAGACAGCTTATATGCCCTTATTCTAGATTAACGGATTGGCTTTAGATGCGAGTGTGTTAATTGTAGGGTGTTTCCTAAGCTTATCAGATTTTGAGAAAAAATTAAAAATGTTAAAAAAAGGTGGTTTAATGGCTGAAATGGAATGTCCAGAGTGTCATAGTAAGAAAATTATTAGGGATCCTGAAAAGGGTGAAATGATCTGCCAGCAGTGCGGACTTATTCTAGACTTAGACAACGTTGATTTTGGAAAAGAGTGGAGGAGCTTTGACTCTGACCAGTTTGAAAAACAGGCAAGAACTGGTTCTCCAATGAAGTACGTTAAGCTCAACAAAGGGCTTGTAACAATGATTGATAGAAGGGGAACGGATCTTAGAGGAAACAGACTAAGCAGCAAATCCAGAGCCCAGATGTACAGACTTATTAAGTGGCATAAGAGAGCAAGTATTAGTTCTAGTATGCAAAGAAACCTAAGTATTGCTTTAACCGAACTTAGAAGGGTTGCTTCTTATTTGAACATCCCTGAATCACTGGTTGAGGCAGCAGCTCTTCTTTACAGAAAAACTGTAAAAAAAGGCCTTATTAGGGGAAGATTAATTGAAGCAGTTGTTGCAGCAGTTCTCTACACTGTTTGTAGAACGTATCACGTTCCAAGAACTCTTAACGAGATGGCAGAAGCAAGTGGCCTCACAAAAAAGGAAATTGGAAGAACCTACAGATTCCTTGTGAGAGAGCTAAAGCTTGATGTCCCCCTCACCAACCCAATCCACTACATCCCAAGGTTTGCATCAGAATTAAACCTCAGCGGTGAAGTGCAAGAAGAAGGCAGAAAAATCCTTGAAGAGGCAATCAAAAAAGGCCTTATTTCAGGAAGGGGCCCAACAGGGGTCGCTGCAGCTGCAGTATACATTGCAGGCCTTCTAAAGGGAGAGAGAAGAACCCAAAAAGAGGTTGCCAATGTTGCAGGAGTAACAGAGGTAACAATCAGGAACAGGTACAGGGAACTCAAGAAAAGATTAGATATTGACGTTGCAGCCTAAGGGTTGTAGCGATCTCTACTTTTTTTTCTTTTCAGAAAAGAATTTATTATCTCCCCATAACAACTAATTCATGCTAATTGCAGGAATTGATGAGGCTGGACGAGGCCCGTGCCTTGGCCCAATGGTAATGGCGGTTGCAACCGTTGAAAAGCGAGACGAAGACTGTTTGCTTGAAATTGGAGTAAAAGACAGCAAATTACAAAGCCCTACT
>JASLNX010000078.1 GCA_030745815.1 archaeon | reverse complement strand
GGTGTACTTTGCAAGCGTTACAATTTCATCAACTGAAACTCCTTTTGGGTGCGGCTTTACAACCTTTGCCCTTTCAGGAACCTTGTTTACAGTTCTCTTGAACTTGATTTTTTGCCCTGACGGGTCTCTAAAACTAATTTGTGCATGAGGGTTTGCAATAGCTGTTCTTCTCAAATACTCTAAGGGCCCTTGCTCGCTGTCCCTGTATAATATTCCCTTGAACTTTGCCTGCACTGCAAGTCCGCGAAAATCCTTTGGCAAAGCCGTTTGGTTCCCAATCTTTGGTTCGTTTCTTTTTGGGTCAATTGTTAATTCAAGTGAAATTGCGTTCTTGTTTCCAGTTCCTGTAATTACTTTTACAGGTTTTCCGGTGGTCATCTGGCTAAGCATTGTACATCCTGCGCTTCCAATTCCCTGCTGGCCTCTGCTTTGCATCATTCTGTGAAACTTTGTTCCGGCAAGAAGTTTTCCAAGGGCCTTTCCAACGGTTTCCTCGGTTAGCCCTGGTCCGTTGTCTTTAACTGTTACTTCGTAATACTCTGATCCAATTTCGTCAAGTTTTACATCAATGTCTGGGAGAATGTTTGCTTCCTCGCAGGCGTCCAAAGAATTTGTAACGTACTCGTGAACAATTGTTGTAAGGGTTCTTACTTTTCCGTAAAGGCCAAGCATTTGCTTGTTCTTTTTGAAGAACTCTGCAACAGAGTGCTCTTTAAACTCTTGGGACAGTTCTTCTGCGTCAACAATTTTTCCCGCAAGTTTGTCTTCAAGTTTTCCGTCAGCCACCTTGTTCACCTATAATTCAAATTTTTTCCTTTCAAGTTCTTTTCTTTTCAAAAATCCTGTTGCCGAACCGTGCTTGGCTCCTTCAAGTAGCATTTCAATTGCTTTTCTTGCATTCTCCACATTTTGTGCACTGCCAATTATTGCAACAGTTTTTCCGTAAACTGAAACAAAGCAGTTTGTTGATTTTTCAATTCCTTCCCTGGCCTTTCCGCCTTTTCCAATAACTCTTCCCTTTTTTACTTCAATTTCTTTTGGACTCTTCCCAACAACTTCGCTAATATCAATTATGTCAAGATAATAGTCCTCGTTTGAAAGCAAAAAGGCCTTTTCTGGGGCAAAACCCCGGCCAATTGCTTTGATAATGTTAAGCGCATTATAAAAATCTAATCCTTCTTTTCCGCCTTCAACACCAATTTCGCCTGTTTTGCTGTCAATATCCAATTTTGTGCTGGTAATGCTTTCAATTTTTTTTCTTGTGGCTCCGCTTGCTCCAATTAATGCGGCAATTCGCTCTTTAGGGATTTTGATTGATTCTTCCATAAACACCACAAGAAGGGCACTTTCTGCCTATATTATAGTATTATAATAGTATAATAAATATAAAGCTTTCGAAAAAAATAGCCTTAAATCGCCTTATTTTTTGAATAAACTCTTTTTTGACCTTATTTCTTCAGTTAAGGCCTCTTTCGTTATTTTAAATCCGTTATTGTTTAAATATTTGCTTATATTTGCTATATCTCTCTCAAAAAAGGTTTTTGCTAGGGGGTGAGAGTTTAGTACTGCTTGCCCGCAGTCAATTAGCACAATTTCTTCCCCTTTGTTTAGCAGGTTGTACTCCGAGAGGTCCCCGTGAACTAATTCTACCTTAAAAAGCATCCTTGCCATAAAATCAACAAGCGCAGCATGCACTTTTTCAATGTCCTTTGCTGGCTTTTCCTTTAAAACAGGGCTTGCTTGTCCATTTTCCCCAACAAACTCCATTACAAGCACATTGTTCTTGAATGCTATTGGAAGCGGCGCTCTTACTCCTGCCTTGTTTAGCAAAAGCAGATTCTTGAACTCCTTTCTTGTCCAGGCATAAATCAAATCCCGCCTGTTGTTTTTTATTCCCTGAAACCTCACATCGCCATGCAAATATTTTGACATGTGCTTAAAGTCAGTTGTTTCAATTTTGTAAATTTTAACTGCACGAAAATGGCCTGCTGCGTCAACCGCTCTAAAAACATGGGCTTCTTTTCCTGTACTAATAACATATTCCAAAACATCAAAGTATCCTTTGGATGCAAGAGAGTGAACTGCACTTATTGCTGATCTGTCAAAGACCTTTGCAAAGATTTTCCTCACGTCTTCGTCTGGAAAGAACTTGCGAAAGTCAAATTCTTCTTTTGAATCGTCTGTCATAATAAAAAGAATTAGTAAAGCAGTTTAAATTATTAATTGGCTGCTTTACTTGGGGTAAAAAATAAAAAAAGAGGAAGTTTACTCGAAAGTAAACTCCTTTAACTCTTCAAGGCTGTCCAAAGCGTTGGCTTTCAACATATTCTCAGAGAGTGTGTAGAGAACGTTTCCAATGTAGAGGGATCTCTTAACACTGTAATCTCCGCCGTAATAGCTGCCTCTTTTGAGTTCGTCCTCTGGTGTGACATGAGTTATTCTACCTCTTTCCTGAAATCCTGCTCCAAGGGTTACTTTAAAGACCATTGCTCCCTGGAAAACAGGTTCACCGTAGCTTGGGCGGAACTGCTTGTCCTGTGCGGCTTTCTTCAACTCTTCAGGAATTTCTGACAGGGTTATAGGTAGGACCAATAACTCTTTTTCCTTGTTGTAGAGAAATGCTTTGTGATCACGTAATGCATAGCTGTCAGTTCCGCGGTCTCCAAGTATGATCTTATGCATTTCAATTGGGTTGGATACATCGCTTACATCAAAGATTGCCATCTTTATTCCCTGATACCATGCAAAGTTTCCCTTAGCTGCTTCAATTGTATCCTTTCCCAGTCCAATAAGGTGGGTTTCGTCAATTGGGTGCAGGTAATCACTGTAACCAGGAATCTTTAGCTTCCCTAGAACAGTTGGGTTGGTTGGTACCGACATATCAATCACAAACAAGGGGTCAACTTTCTTGAATGTAACCAAGTACGCCTTCTTCCCCATGAAACGGGCTGAGTAAATACTTTCCCCTGGGGCCAAATTCTCAAGCTTTCCAATGGTAGTCATTTCTTCATCTAATACATATATATTGTTTGAAGTTCCATTGCCCATTCTTGAAAGCTGACCAGAGGTTGTTGCAACCCTAAACTTACCTTCAAACTCGTCCATTGAAAACTGGTTCAACACGTGCCCTGGAACAGAACCCTGTCCAACAAAGCCAACTTCACCGTCTCTTAAACCAAATTTGTTTACAACAGTTGTTTCGAAGTCTCCAACAATTGGCCTTACAGCGTCTTCAACTATTGGAATGTCTGGAAAAGTCCACACAGTTCCAGCTAAGTAAATATGGTTTTTGGAAGCAAAAACGTTTCTAACGCTTCCAACAATTGTTTCCTTTTGAACTTCCTGTGAATCAAGGTTTATTGAAGCAAGTGTAACAAAACCTTCTGCTGGCATTGGTGAAATAAATCCAATGTCTGTTGCCTCTGCTATTTTGTCTACGACGCCGTCATCTGCCATCATTGGAATGATATCGTCTTCATTATTTTCCATATAATATCTGTGGTTTACTACCACAAAATACGCGTTCTTTCCAATAAGCCTTGAAGTGCTGTATTCTCCTTGAAACTCCAGTGTCTTCTCAAGCTTTGGAGTACTTCTGTCTGAAATATCATACAACTGCGCAACCGTTGTACCGCCATAGTATGGGTAGTACCCATCCCTGGCAATCATTGATGAGGGCATTGGTTCTCCGTTTCCACCGTTCTCTTCAGCGTAAACCCATTGTATGTTTCCAAAAATCAAAAGTTTGTCTTCTGAAACAAACATTTCCAGCGGATAAGCGCCGTTAAGTTCTGTGCTTGAAACAATTCTGGAGCCCTGGATTGGATAAGCGTCAGTTATTACAAGCTTGCCTTTTGAAAAGTTGTAAATATACTTTCCGTCAGTTTTTACAATATCTGCCTCGTCAACCCCTTCAACTTGAACATTTGTAGTTGAAAAGTCTGAAGAACCGTCGCTGGATCCTGCGTCTTCCGTATTCTTCATTGAAGTGGCTGCCATTGGCATACCGCCGCTTAAAGCTTCCATTACTCCGTATGATCTGCCTTGTGCTTGCGCTTCTTTGAATGCTTCAAGCATTGCACCGTAGCTTTCAAAGCGCGGGATTTCCTTAAAATCTAGTTCGCTGCCTGGTCCAGTTTCTGGAGCTGGAAAACCAACAAGTAGAACTATGGCCAAAATGGCAAGTACTACTGCAACAGAAAAAATATTAAATTTAGTTTTCATAAAATATCACCAACAGTATTGTTTTCTTTTATGTTTAAATACTGCTTTTTTTGATTAGGTAAAAGGCTAAGAATTAGAAAATCAGGCTTTTTCAGGCTTAAATGCATGGATCCTATAAACAGGATTTCCGCGTTTATGGTCAGACAATGCCTGGCTTGAACCGCTTCTCTTAATTGCTGCAGGAGAAAGCTTGTGTACTTTTCTTACTTCAAAGCCAGCTGCCACAAGCGACTCCAAAACTCGATTCTTATATCCTGTCAGCCCTGTCAAAATCACAAATTTCCCGCCAGGAACAAGCGCCCTTAAAGCAGACCGTACATAGCGTCTCATATTTACATCAGTATCAACAACCAGATTATTGAGAGCACGCTTATTGTCGGATTTAATATCTGCCCCGAGTTTCGCAATCCTTACCACTGCCTGTGCCTTTTTTGCCTTGTCAAGTGCTTCATGATTTGCCACCTTTCCCAAAGTAATAAAATTAAGGCAGTATTTGTCATAGATTTTCTCAATTGTTGAGGGGGCAACGCCAGACAAAAACTTTGCAGCATCCCGTTGTATATATTGCATTGTTGCCGGTGGCTTATATTCTGGCTTCTTTAAGTCAATAATTACAACTCTTTTTTGCGAATTTTTATCCGCAAGCCTTTTTGCAGCCCTGTAAACTTTTCATTTTCCAGGGCCCTCCCCGATTGCTAGAAGAGCAATTGGATTATGTTTCTTGGGTTTCTTTCTAATACCTCTTTTTCTTTTTGGCTTCCCCATAATATAATAGGGACTAAAGTAGTATATAGAATTTGCGTTAAGCAAAAATTAGACTGGCAATTCTTTCAAATAATCGTTTCTTTTAAGCCACTCAACTTGGTTTCCAAAAAAGCGCCATACAACATCAGCTTTACTTGGCTGAAAGTCCCACAGCTTAATTATTACTACATCGTTTAATCTCATCCAAACCTTTTTTCGCATTTTGCCTGGGATTCTGCACATTCTTTCCTCGCCGTCCTCGCAGGCTATTTTTATTTGGTTAGAGCCGTGCAATTGTATTACAACTCCAAACATTTCTCCCTCGTCCTTGTGCGGAAGTTTTACCCTTACAACTTCGTCGCCGTCAGTTGTCTTCTTTTTTCTCTTTCCAAATCTCTTTCTTTTGAATGCCATTTAAATCATCTCATAATGTAATAATCTGAAGGTGTTTTACTCCATCTATTTCAAGAATTTGGGACTCTCCTGCAAGCTTTTCGTCCAATGCTACTGCAATAACCTTTTTTCCAACAAGATTAATGTTTCCAAATTCGTGAAGCATTTTTCCAAGTTCTTTAGCAGTAATCTCTTCTCCCTTATAGAACTTTTCGCTTACTTCAAATTCAATTCCATTTCCATTTAATGTTTTTCCAATTAGTTCTTTATCAGCAGCTGCTAGCACTTCTTTCTCGCCTGCCGCTTTGTGAATTTTGTGAAAAATAGTTTACCACCTACAAGCCCTTAACCGAGGAAATCGCTCCACAGGCCTCGCATTTCAACATCTTAATTCCCTGCTTTTCAGTAACCTTAGTATCAGGCCTGTCGCATTCTGGGCAAAGAACAAACTGCTTTACATAGCTTTTAATCAAATCATTAAATTGTTGTTGGGAAAACTTCCCGTTTAAAATTAATCGGCCTGACTCATCAATACTTGCCGCAGTGGCCGTTTCCTTTGTAAGAAACTTAAAAAGGTGCTTTTCAGGTCTTGAAATTGTTTTCAAAATTGCCGAAAAATTCTTCACAACCGTCTTAGTTCCCTGAATAAACGAAATAGCCTCAGGCATTTCAAATCTTTCGTGCTTTTTGGTTCTTTCAGGCAGTGCCCCATAAAGCCTATCAACCATTTTCTCGTACTGCATGGAATACTTCAATCTCCAAGCTTTTTTAACTCTTTCCTTGGACTAAAGGAAAGCAAATATTATTAATGAGAGAATGTAAATAGCTACATGGATATAGCATTTGTGCTAAGCAATACTGCGGCCCTTTCAGAGCTTTTGTACTCGTCTCCCTTTGGAATAGTTCTACTTTTCCTTTTTACAGTTTTTGCAAACGCTTCGCTCTTCTTTCCAATCCTTGTTGAACCAATAGTTTTCGCAGTTTCAGCGTTTGCTCCAAACCTTATTGTTGCATTGTTAATTGGAGTTGTCACAGGAACAGCAGCAGCAATTGGAGAGATGGCCGGCTACATTTTTGGAATGTTTGGCGTAAAAACCCTGCAGAAGTTTGACGAAAAGCGCGTTGAAAAGATTTTTGAAATGGGTGAAAAGCTTGCAAACCGAGGAATTCCAATAATTTTCCTCGGATCATTCACACCCTTTCCATTTGATATTATTGGAATAGCCGCTGGGCTAATTCGCTACGACCCAAAAAAGTTTTTCTTCGCAGCCCTTCTTGGAAAGGTGCTTCGTTACACAATTATCGCAGTAGCCGGTTTTTTTGGCGCAGTCTGGATAAAGGCCTGGTTAGGGATGTAACAAAGGTTTAAAAAGATAAAAAGCAGGAAATATTTAAGGGATTAAAAATGGCGATTGGACCAAGAGTATCTGAAACAATTAGAACAAAAATGGCAAAACTTAGGCAAACGCTTGGTTTAGCTCACAGCCCAAAAGATGCTAAAAGACTTAATGCAAATCTTGCTGAGCGGAAAAAAGCATTAAAACGAGCAAGACTGGCCGCCCGTCCAAAAAGTAAAGTAGCCTGATTCTAAAATCCAGCTAATTTTCCAACGCCCCACATCAAGAGCATTATAACTGTTTGAGGTGGAAGCGCAGGCAAGGCAATTCCAACGTGCTTGCTAATATAATCAATTGTCCAAAGAAGCCCTGCAAGCGATCCAATCAAAACAAGAACCCCCGGGATTATATAATTTGGAAAGGCAACTCCACTCATTGCACTCGAATTCATTACAGCAACTGCAAATGTAAGAGGCATTACCATGTCTCCTGTTCCAAGTTCAAACTGGTGCTTTAATTCCTTGCTTGGCAGGGCAAATGTAAACGCAAGGTTTTTTTTAGAAATTCCTTTTGCAAGCACAATCATGTGCTTTGTTTTAAAGACTGCAATGAAATCGTATATTGTAAGAAGTATTAGGAAAATAATTACAGGTACTACTCCCAAACTTATTCCAATCAAAACGCCAACCCCTGCAACGGAAACAGAGCTGCTTAAATTTCTAAGAATTAAATTTTTTGGCCACAAAACTCTTGTTGCAACAAGTGCGAGTGCAAGAGCCAGTGCAGCAAAAAGGGCAAGCCCTCCAACAATTTCCCAAACTCCAAGTAAAATCATTGCCAGTTCAAGAAGCGTCCAAAAAACTATTAGTGAAGCTGAAAAAACAACAATCGCTTCCAACACTTTGAATAAAGCCGCTCCCTTAAACAGTTTGAGAAAGATTAGAAAGATTGCAGTTGATACAAGAATCATTCCAAAGAGCCCAATAGCGTTTATTGGGTCATCAGGATCTTCAGTTACAACTCCTGTGGGGGTATACTCTCCTGTTTGAGTAGCTGAAATAAAAGGCACGGCAACCGCTATTCCAATTAACTGCGTTACAATAAATAGTGCACAAAGTTTTAGCAGCAGAGACTTTTCCATAAATTAAAAGAGAATGGGAACAGATTAAAAGGCTTTATCTGCGATTTGTTGGTTTTAGGAAACCGTGCCTTGGTTCGTAGAGTTCGCCCTTTTTCTCAAGCTTTTCAATTATGTCTCTTGCTCTGTCCTCTGAAATGTTCTCTGCCTTAGCTTCCTCTAAAACATCTTGCACTGGAACCATGTCCATTTCCTGGGTCTTTCCCTTAACAATGTTTAGAATCTTCTTCATGTTTGTTACTTGAGTGTGCGTTTGACCTGTTGCAATAATATCATAATCAATCTTACCTGTTTCAGGATCAGTTACAAGGTCTTGTAGTGAAGCCCTAACAAGTCTTACTGCCCTTTCCGCATCCCGCTTCTCAATTACATCACTTAACCTTATTCTTGCCGATGCCTCACTTAACCTTACTAGGCCTTCTAGTTGTCTGTGGGTCGCGGCGTAGCTTCCTTCCTTTCGCCCCATGTCACGCAAACTCATATAGAAATCGTTTATTGTACTGTGCGCTTCATCGTTCATTATTGGAAAAATGTTTTGTCTTGCATATGAAATAAATTTTCTAAGCAGGTCAATTTCAACTTGCGGGGTAGCAACTTTTTTCAGTGCGTCACTGTGTTTGCTATCAACCTTTTTCCCCTTTTTCTTATACTGTGAAAGTACTTCTCCTGCTTTATGAGTTTTAAGAATGTGTTCTGAAATCTGCTCATCCTTTGTTCTATCCAACACATCCCTAATCATAAAGAAAAAATCAAACCGGCTTATCAAGCTTGCAGGCATCTCAATCTGATCAATGAACGGTTGGAAAGCGTCAAATCTGCTAAACTTTGGGTTTGCCGCAGCAAGAATGCTTGTGTCCGCTCTAAATCTTGTAACCATTCCGGCCTTTGCAACGGAAATCATTCCCTGCTCCATTGCTTCGTGGAGTGCAACCCTATCCTCTGGAGCCATCTTATCAAGCTCATCCGCCATGCATACTCCACCGCTGCTTAAAACAAGGGCACCGGCTTTTAGTGTCCAACCACCTTCTCCAAAATCGTCTTTTACTGCAGCAGCAGTTAATCCAATTCCGGAAGTTGTTCTTCCAGCTGTGTAAATGCTTTTCGGGGCAATGCTGTTTGTTGCCGTAAGAATTTGACTTTTTCCAGTTCCAGGATCTCCAACCAAAAGAATGTGAACATTTCCCCTAATTTTTTGTTCTCCTGGTAGTTCCTTTTTTACTCCGCCAAAAAGTTGTAGGATAATGCTTTCCTTCACATTTTCGTGTCCATAAATTGCAGGGGCAATGCTTCCAATTAGCATATCGTAAACTTTTGGATTTTTTGACAGTTTTCTAATCTCTTTTTCTTCCTCAGGGCTTACTTCAACCTCTTCAAATTCACGGTCAGTTTCCTCAACGTGAACAACCTGCAAGTCTCGCCCGTAAACAATTCCCTTTTTGTCTCTACCCTTAGGGGGCCTCAATTTTAGCACACCAACAAACCTTACTTTGTCACCCGCATTAACTGTGTGAACCAAGTCGTCAGCCAAATAAACATCAAGATAGGTTGCTTGCTCTTGCCCGTGAAGTTTTTCTAAAGGCTCCTGAATTTTTACTTTCTGATAATCAACAAATTCAGATTGCTCTGGAACAAGACTAAAATCTCTGTGCCTGCACTCACAAAAAGCAGGCATTTTTTCCTGATAGGTTTCCTGCGCTATTTTGTAAGTGTTACCGCATCTATTGCACTGCCAGGTTGCCATCTTTAACTTTGGCAAAGCATCAGTTATCTGGCTAATTACTCCTTCAACAGAAACAAGTTTGTTCAAATATTCAGATCCGATGTTTCTAATTAGTGGCTCTCTATCTTTTGGAAGGTTAAAAAATCTCACGTGCGGGGCAAACTTATCAATTTCAAGGGCCGGAACTTCAATTTGTTGAACAGCAAGTTCAGAGGCGTCAAGAAGGTAACCAGGATTGTCAAGCAGCTCATCAGCCAACTCATAGTCATATTCTTCCAAGTGCTTGAAGTCAACGTTAATGCTTCTCTTTTGAGGATACTCTTGAACAAGCCTTTCAATTTCCTTCTTGTAAAGGCTTTCAAAAAAAGAAAGAAACTTTCCAACGTAAGGATTTTCCTCAATTTCCTCTTCCTTTACCACACTTTCCTCATTTGCATCCATTAAAACACCACATAAACTGGCCTTTCTTTCGTTTTAAACACTTCTTAGACAGAGTGTCTTTCCACTGTTTTTCTACCCTTGGCAATTTCCACTACTGCCTACTTTAATGTGTGTTAGAAGAATTTGTCGGGATTTGGAAAAAAATTATTCCATAGTAAATAGGCCCAGCTTGTTAATAACCCTGTTCACTTAATTTTCCAAACCACTAGACCCGCGCTAGCAAAAGAAAACGAAAAGTCTTTTACATAATTTTGGGATTTCAATTCCTTTATGAATAATTTTTGCAATCCGCAATTCCTTTAAAACCATTTTTCCATTAAAGTCTGCTATGCCTAGCCCAAAAACATTCTATATTACAACGGCAATAGATTACCCAAGCGGCAAGCCGCATCTTGGCCACGCCTACGAAAAGGTTACAGCTGACTGCATTGCCCGCTGGCACCGCTTACTGGGCGAAGAAGTCTTCTTTTTAACAGGAACAGACGAACACGGAAGCAAAATTGCAAAAAAAGCAAAGGAAGCTGGAAAAGAGCCTCAAAAATACGTTGACGAAATGGTTATCTTCTTCAAAGAACTCTGTGAAAAGCTAAATATTTCAAATGCCCGCTTTATTCGAACAACCGACCAAGACCACGTAAAAATTTCCCAAGGAATTTTTAAAAAAATTCACGACAAGGGAGAAATATACCTTGGAGAATACTCTGGATGGTACTGCTCTGACTGCGAAACCTTCTACACCGAAAAAGGCCTGCAAGACGGCAACTGCCCAACCCACGAAAAGAAGGCCGAGTGGATTTCAGAAGAATCATACTTTTTCAAAATGTCCGCCTACACAAAAAAGGTTTTGGACTACTTGGAGAAAAACGCAGAATCAGTTCTTCCGTCCGGAAAAAGAAAGGAAATAATTAACCGCGTAAAAGAAGGAATGAACGACTTAAGCGTTTCAAGAGTAAACGTCCCCTGGGGGATACAGGTCCCAGTAAACAAAAAGCACACTCAGTATGTTTGGATGGACGCCCTAATAAATTATGTTTCAGGAGTTGGGGCATTTCCAACAGACTCCAAAGACAAGCTAAACAAGTTTTGGCCAGCCGATGTTCACCTCATTGGAAAGGATATTCTCTGGCACCACACAGCTATTTGGTTTAGCATTCTTATGGCGGCAGAAATCAAACTTCCAAAAACAGTTTTTAGCCACGGATTTATTAACACGGCCTCCGGCGACAAAATGAGCAAAAGTAAGGGAACAGTAATTGATCCCGGTCAACTTGTTGACAAATACGGGTCAGACATTCTTCGCTATTTCCTGCTGCGAGAGATTCCATTTGGACAAGACGGAAACTTCAGCGAGGAAGCATTAAAAGAGCGCTTAAACAACGAACTTGCAAACGAACTTGGAAACCTGGTTAACCGTTCAATTGTAATGATTGAAAAAATAGGAGGAAAAGTTCCTGCCGCAAAAACAGACCCGGACTTGCAGAAAAAACTAAATCTTAAAAAAATAAAGGAACTTATGGAAAAGTTTGAACTGCACCACGCAATTGCAGAAATCTTTTCTTTCGCAGGAGCCTGCAACCAGTTCATTAACGAAAAAGAACCCTGGAAGCTTGACAGCAAAAAAAAGGAAGCAGTTCTCTACTCTCTTGCCGACTCCCTTAGAATTATCGCAATCTTAATACAACCCTTCATCCCACAAACAGCTGAGAAAATAAACCAGCAGCTTGGAGTAAAACCAGGCCTTCTTGCTGATTGCAAGTTCAACAAATTAAAGGCCGGAACAAAAGTTAAGAAGGGAGAAATTCTTTTCAAGAAAATTGAGTAACTAAAGTTTTCCCTTCACCATTTTAGCATACTTAGCGAGCTCTTCTTGTTCTGCTTTTCCAGGCTCCCAAGAGAAATTCAAATTGTCCTCTGTGCTACGTGGGATTATGTGAAAGTGAACGTGTGCGATAACTTGCCCGGCAACCTCTTTGTTTGATTGAACCACATTAAATCCCTCTGCCGACTCAACTGAACTCATTATTGCCGCGGCAACCTTTTGAACAGCCTCCATTACTTCCTTTAGTTCCTCGTGTGGAACGTCAAGAAGTGTTCTATAATGCTTTTTTGGAATTACCAATGCATGGCCTTTTGAAGCAGGCATAATGTCTAGAAAAGAGAGAACGTTTTCGTTCTCAAAAAGCTTTGTTGAAGGAATTTCCCCCTTAACAATTTTACAAAAAATGCATTCATCCATTCCCAAGCTC
>JASLNX010000077.1 GCA_030745815.1 archaeon | reverse complement strand
ACTATTGATATTAGCACAATAAGCTTTAGCCTTGCCACATTGTCCTTTTGCTTTACCAAAAGTATTACTATTGAAAGGTAAAAAAATGCCTCTATCACTAAAGACATTGTAAACATTAAGTCTTCAAACATAAATAGTATTGATAGGAACAACTATTTAACTTTTTAGGGTGGGTAGCCCCGGGAGGGATTTGAACTCTCGACCCCCTGCTTACGAGGCAGGTGCTCTACCACTGAGCTACCGGGGCAATTATTGCAATAAAAGAATTGGTTGGCAATAGTATTAAAGCTTTTTCAAGGACTTAAAGCGTCTTCACAAAGTACTTTGTTTTACCGGCCTGTACAAAGCCCATGCTTCTAAGGAATTTGGGCTCAAGGCCTTTTAAAGAACTCAACGCAACAAGGTGCTTCTTGCTCTTGGCTCTTGCTAATTTCTCAACATTTCCAAAAAACCAGCGAACAACAGCATTCCCATAACTCTTCTTAAGGGCTGCGTCTTGAACGCCTGCGCCTACCCTCCAAGAGTTTAAAACAGTAACACCCGGAAGTTTAGCCGTTATCTCAGCTTTTAACGGGCCCCAACTTGACACTGCAACAAAGCCCCCTGTTGGCCTCCCCTTTCTATCTATTCTCAAAAGTGCGTTGTTAAAATGCTTTTTTTGAGCCTGTGTTTTTTCATAGCCCCAACTGTCCAGAACAAAGTTCCTTCTGCCAATAGTAATTGGCCTCTGAGTGTCCTTAAGCTTGTGTGCCCCTTCCTTCCGTGTCCACCCGGGGAACCCATGTAGTCCCATTACATTGGTCCTTTTCTTTATAGGCATCTTAAAACTTCTCCTTTCCGCTTTGCAGTTTCCACAAAAGTTCAGCAAGCTCTTCAATCTTAACGCGCTTTTGTTCCATTGAGTCGCGGCTGCGCAAGGTAACAGTGTTGTCCTTCATTGTATCATAATCAATTGTTATTGCGTAGGGGACTCCAATTTCATCAATTCGCGCGTACCTTTTTCCAATGCTTCCCTTCTCGTCAAAGAATGCGTCAAAACTGTACTCGTTAAGTTCGTTAAAGATGCCTCTGGCCTTTTCAAGCAAGCCGTCCTTTTTCACAAGCGGGAATATACCGCATAGGAATGGCGCAATCTTTGGTGGAAGCATTAAGTAAATTCTTTCATCTTTGCCCCTCTTCTCCTTTCTAAAAGTAAGGTCTAAAACAACGTAGAACGCCCTGTCAATTCCTGCTGAGAGTTCAAAAACGTGTGGCACAAACTTTTTTCCGCCCTCGTTAACTGAGAGGTCTTGCTTGCTTTGCTTTGCGTGCCCTGCAAGGTCGTAATCTGTTCTGTAGTTGCAGGCCATTAGTTCAATCCAACCAAGGTCAGTTTCAACCTCAAAGTCCCATGTCTCCTTTGCATAAAATGCCTTCTCATCTTTGTCCAAGCCACGAAAGCGCATTTTTTTGACTGGAATCCCAAGCTTTTCGTAAAACTGCTGAACGCGCGCAAGATAATATGCAATAAACTTTCCTGAAACAATCTTTTTTTTGGCCGCGGCACTGCAGGAAACTCCCTTAGTCCCCTTGTCGCCGTCAGGCCAAAGATTTAATTTGTAGTCTTTAACATCTTCAAATAGAGGCACTTCGTCAATCTTATCTTTATCAAAGAAAATTTCAATTTCCATTTGCCCAAATTCACGCTGCCTTAGCATGGTGTTTCTTGGCGCGATTTCATTCCTGAAACTTTTACCAGCCTGCGCAATTCCAAGCGGAAGCTCTCCGCGATGGTTTTTGTAAAGCCTTCTAAAATCTAAGAAAATACTCTGGCAAGTTTCAGGTCGAAGATATGCCTTTTGATCACCTGTTGCTCCAATATCAAGGCCCATCATCATGTTAAACTTTTTTACCTTGTCAAAGTTTTTGCCATCGCACTTTGGGCAAGAAACCTGGTGCTTTTCAATCATTGCATCAAGTTCTGCTGTAGCCAGGCTTTCGGCAACAATGTCGTCAATTTTTTCAGCAATAAGCTTGTCTGCCCTTGATAGGGAATGGCATTTCTTGCACTGGACTATTGGATCGTTGAAATTGCTTAAATGACCAGACGCCTCAAAAATTGCTTCTGGAAGAATCTGCGCTCCATCAATTTCAACCATGCCCTCTTTTTCAACAAGCTCTTTTCTCCACAAGTCAACAAGTCGCCTTCTAACTGCCTGTCCAACCGGCCCAAATTCCCAAAATCCGGCAAGAGCCCTTGAGTAAATCTCAGCGCTTGGAAAGAAAAGATCCCTTCTTAGTGCAAGGTTGTTAATTTCATCTTTTGGCATAAAACCACTAATTAAACTACATTTAATAGATTTTTTAAATCATTCCCCCCAAGAATAAGTGGTATGCCTGA
>JASLNX010000076.1 GCA_030745815.1 archaeon | reverse complement strand
GGTTATTTTGAACGCTATAATGTTGATTGATATGGATGCTTAAAATTTTGGAATGGTTTATGAGAAAGGGCACACTTGGTATCTTGCTCCAAGAAACAGGTCAGTTCTCAAACTTTGGAAAGGAAGCGGAAAAAAGGCATTTGTTCCTAAAAGAAGCATTGCTCAAATGAGGGCTATTCTTGATCGTGAAATAGTTAAGCCAGGAATGGTAGTTGCAGTTTACTTTCCTAAAAGCGGCAGCAATGCAAGAGCTATGGCTGTTGGAAAACCATATACCCACTCAATGCTTTACCTTGGAAAGCAAAACAAAACCCATTATTTTTTGCACAATAAAGGAAAACCAGCAGTTGAAACTTTAAAGGACGCGCTTTCAAAGGGGAGCCTTAAAAATGGACAAATAGCCGAAATAATCGCGCCAAAAATAAGAAAAAGGTAATTGGACATTAAGTTGCTTTTTTGATTCGCTCACCACCTCAATTATCGAATTTTTTCTTACGCCTTGTGCGCTGATCGGCTTAAACTTTTTCCCTTCGGGGTCGGCTGATGCCTAAAAGTTTAATGCCTCCAGCACACGAACCGTCTTCAGAAAAAATTCGTAATAATTTGGAGGTGGTTCGCTTATGAATCAAAAAATTACGAAAAATATTTTAGTCAGAAAAAGAAGCCCTTTCGGGGAAGGTTTTTCCCTTTCCGAATTGGTTGCCAACATGCGGGATGAGTGGGTTCTATGAACCTGCCACAGTCCTTTTTTCTTTTCGCGCTCTTCATTTCGCTGGTTTTCATTCTTGACGCATACGGCTTTAAAGAGAAAGCAGAGGACCTGCTGGCATTCGAAATCGTGTTCCTTTTTGGGCTGGGGGTTGGAGCGTGGTTTCTATGAATACCGGAAACCCGCTCTCCCCGAGCGGTTATAAACGAGAAAACCCAACTTCTTTGTTGGGGGCCGGAATGGGATTCAATCTTTTGCAATTGCACGATCCAAAAGAAGACACAAACGTTAGAAAGTTCCTAAGGCTTTACAGTGTTGTTCCGAGATTTTCTCGCTATAAGACTGGGCCAAGAGCAGAGCAAGCGGTTAGGGTAAATAAGTTTTTGAGGGGGGTTAATGAAAGATTAAATAAAAAAATTGGATTTGCTTGGAAAGATCAGTGGTTAGAATCTTTAGGTTGTGAGTATGCTAAACAGATTTACAAAGACTGGTTTATTGGTAGAGCTTCACTTCCATTGGTTGCATTAAAAAAGCTGGAAACTTTTGGTTTCAAAAGTGAAGTTGACAAGTTGATTGAAAGTTGCGATTTTTTTAGTTCAACAAGCGCCAGACCGTTTAGAATTCCTCACAACATCGAAGAAAATCTAGCGTATCTACTTGGCGCAATTCTTGGCGATGGGCACATTACTAAAATTGCTGACAGAATTGCGTTTGAAGTTTCCGAAAAGTGGCTTGCTAAAAAGTTTAAGAGTAAAGTAATGGTTGTATTTGCCCAGAACTTAAACTTACGGACTAGATTTAGGCCAGATAGAGACACAACATCGTATGGTCTTCTTTGGAATAACAAGTCAGCTGTTCGCCTTTTCACTAAGTTTCTTAGTGTTCCCCGTGGCAAAAAGTCACATATTATTACAGTTTCTAGGCTAATTAGAGAATCAAATCAAAATATTAGGTTGGCATATCTAGAAGGTGTATTTGATACTGAAGGGTGCATAAGGAGAAAGGGATTGCGAATAACTAGTGCTTCAAAGGATTTCAGAGACGGTTTGTGTGATCTTTTGATTTCCTTTGGCGAAAAAGGCTATAAAGACGAGTGGATCAACAAGAAATACAATAAAAAATACTATGGTCTGCAATATTCTATAAGGAATCTTCCTTTTCTTGCGGGAGTCCCATAGCGGCAATTGGGCGAGGTTTAGGTAGCAGATAAGTCTTTTTGATTTCCTGCTGGAATCACCTCGTGGCTTAGTGCCTTCGGGGGTTCGAGTCCTCCCTCCCGCATTATCTTCTTATGTTCCTAAACATCCATCGGAGAAATAGTTTATTCTATTTTTATTGTTTCGAATGCAAGGTTATTTTCTAGTTCTTTTATTTCTCGGATGCTTAAATCGAGTTCCAGGGTTTCAGTCATTTTGTTTAGAACAGTTTGTAGGTTTTCTTCGTTTAGTGATTCAATGAAGCCTAGGCCCACCAACTGCATTATGATTAGGGTAATTCCAGTAGTGGCTGCAACTTGTGTGAATGAGCCGATTATTATGGCATTTTTTAGCTTAAACAATTGGCTGAAATTTGATTATATTCCAATTGTGAACAGCAGGAAAGCCACGCCCAATTCGGCCAAAATGGCGATTTCTATTGGACTTGTTATTAAAGCCAGGCCCACTGGGCTGATAATTATGCCGGCAGCAATGTAGGCAATAAGCATTGGCTGCTTTAACAGCTTGGCAATGCAACCCATCAGAGTACCAAAAACTATTACAATTCCCAAATCCATTAAAAGAGTTAAATCCACTTGAATCACAAGCCAACGAGCTTTGAATAGATATGAGCGTAAGGGGTATTAAAACATTTCGTAGTTGAACAATAACGAAACCAAATGGGTTTCATTGATGCATAAGATGGTGAGAATAGTTGAAAGTGAGGAATTTGTACCAAGAGTTTTCTGGTTATACTGACAAGGTCAGAGAAAGCGATTCAATGGAGAAAGTTATTAAAGTCTTGTTTAAAAACAAGGCAACAAGAACCGTTTTTGTAGTGGATAAAAAAGGCAATTTAAGAGGCGTAATAAGCCTGAAGGAAATATTTAAAATTATTGGAAAAGACCAACAGTCTCTGTTTTCTTTTATGAAAAAACCAAAAGAGTTTACGGCAAGGGATGTAATGGCTTCACCGACAGTTGTTCACCTTGAAGACGATCTTGAGGACGCACTAACTGTGGCCATAAAATTTAAAATGCAAGACATTCCAGTGTGCAAAAAAGGAAAGTTAATTGGGGAATTGGATTGCTTTGAATTGATTTACGGCCTAAGCAGTTCATTCCTTGAATGAAATTTAAATTAAAGTAAACTGCAAGTACTTTTTGTAGCAATTTTTCTATTTCTTCCCAGAAATTATTTTCTTGGAAATACTGTTTACTGCGTTTGCCCGTTTCTTAAGTTTTGAAATAAGTCTTTCCCTTTCCTTTGCTCTTGGGCGAAGGGTCCAGCCGCCGTTGTCAATCTTTGCGTTTGGAATAATTACAATGCTTCCATCCTTGGTTTTGACCCTTGTTTTTCGAAGATCCACTTCAATTATTTCGCCCTCTGTTGAGCCAACCTTTATTGTATCTCCCAAGTCAAAGTGTTTGTCTCCAAGAAGAAGCACTCCGCCAACAACATCTGAAAGAGAGTCCTTTACTGCTAAAGCAACTGCAAGCCCTACAAGGGTCCCACCTGCAATAAGTGTTGCAAAGATTTCGTCCTGCCCAAGCTGCCCAACAAGCCAAACAATTACCAAAAACCATGCGCCCCAGCCAATTGCCCTGAAAGCAAGGTACTCTAGGTCAGGGTTAAAGTCTACTTTATCAAGAACTCTTTTCACAATCCTTTGAATAATGTAGATTGCAATGTATGCTCCAAGAAGGGCTGCGCCAACAAAAATTAGTGTAGGAAGTGCCTGCGCTAGAGAAGAATAAATCTTATCAAGTCCTGCAAAAAGCGTTACGCCTACTTCTTCTTCCACAAAAATCTCCTCTAAATCAATTACTCATGTTTAGTTTAAATACTTTTTGACAGCGCTCTTCTTTATGGCTGAATGCAAAAAGGCAGAGAATGCAGCAAGCTGCAATTGCTCTTATCCTTGCTCTAGAAAAGGAATTTGCTGCGAGTGCGTTTCATACCACCGCGGGCGAGGGGAGCTTCCAGCGTGCTACTTTAGCAAGGAAGCCGAGAAAACGTATGACCGCTCGGTTGAGGCCTTTATTGAAGATAGAAACAATTAGTCTCTTTTAATTAGTGAGCCAAGGGCTCCAATTTTTTTATCAGGTTCATTTTTTGGAGTCCAAGAGCCGTCCTTAAACGCCCACTTTCCACTGCCGCCGTCATCACTTACTGCGTCGTCTAGAACCTGGGAAGTAATCTTTTCATCATTATCAGAGGGCGTATAAATACTGTCGTCCTTTTTCCCCATTTTGGGCAATCCAGGCATTTTTGGAAGCTTTACTTTTCCCTTTGCAATTGCAACAGCAACAACTGCAACCGCTAAAAGCAGTCCAACAAGCGCAAGCCTTGGGTCATTTTGTATGTCGCCAAGTGAAATGAATCCAGTGGAGGTAAATTCTTCTGTTTCCTCTCGCAGCTGGTTTATTGTAATGCCCTGTTGTTCAAGTGACTGCTCTAAATCTGAAAAACTTTGTTCAACACTGTTTTGTGATGCCTTTTCTAAGAGTTCTGATTGAATTCCACCAACAGTTGAAGTAAACTCTTCAAGCTTGCTTTTGAATTCAGAACTGTCCGACTTGTTTGCTGCAGCAAGTTCGTTTAGTTCGTTAGCCCTTCTTTTTAATTCATCAATGTCGTCAGCGTAACTCATCATTGTTGCCTTGAGCGATTTAAATTCGTCAGAATACTCGCCTTCTGAAATTGGTGTAAAAACGTTAATGCTTGCTTCAACATCACTAACAGTTATTTTCTTTTCACCTGTTTCCTTGAAACCGTTTAAAATTAAGTAAAGTTTACTTTCGTCAATACTCTCAGCAACAACTTTGCTTTTGTCAACGCTATCAACTGTTAGCGTGCCATTGTATGAATGCAGTTCCAGAATGCTGGTTCCGTCAACTTTTACTGATTTATCCCAGGTTCCCCCGTCAAAGTCAATTGAAAGGCTTAAAGCGCTGTTTGTTGCAATTTCGTTTGGTGCGTTAATTACAAGCGCTTGGGCTGTTCCCAGCAACAGAACCAGTGCAAAGGCAAAAAAAATCTTTTTCATT
>JASLNX010000075.1 GCA_030745815.1 archaeon | reverse complement strand
AAACTACTCACAAAATATTGGACCACTTGTTCTTGCTCCACCTCAAGGACCAACCCTATAGAGATAGTTTTTCATTTATTTAGAATTGCATCTTGCCTTTGTTTTCTTGAATCATCCAATTGATCCCATACTTTATTTTTTTCTTCCCAGGATAAAGATTTAAATTCGTCAGTATAGCCACTTACACTGGAAGGAGTTTGGCCTTCACCATACATGGCATCATACGCTGACTGTATTCCATCTTCAGCGGCTTCTAGGGCTGCGACCTTAGCTTGTTCTGCTGCTTCTGCAGCTGCGACCTTAGCTTGTTCTACAGCTTGTTCTGCTGCTTCTGCTGCTGCGACCTTAGCTTGTTCTACAGCTTCTTTTGCTGCTTCTGCTGCTGCGGCTTGTGCTGCTTCTGCTGCTGCGGCTTGTGCTGCTTCTGCTGCTGCGGCTTGTGCTGCTTCTGCTGCTGCGGCTTGTGCTGCTTGTTGAGCTGCTTCTGCTGCTGCGGCTTGTGCTGCTTGTTGAGCTGCTTCTGCTGCTGCGGCTTGTGCAGCATCTTGCGCTGCTTTCTCTGCGGCGGCTGCAGCGGTTTTTTGTGCTTCAACAGCGGCGGCTTGAGCAGCTTTTGATGCTTCTGCTTCAGCAGCTTTAGTTGCTTCTGCGGATGCTTTCTCTGCGGCTGCTGCGGCAGCTTTTGATGCTGCAGCTTGTGCTGCTTGTTTTGCTGCTGTTGATGCAGCCTGTTCCGCAGCTTTTGATGCAGCCTGTTCAGCAGCTTTTGTCGCCGCTTGTTCTACTGATTGCTGTACTGCAGTTACGGCCGCTTGTTGAGCAGCTTTTGAAGTTTGTGATGAGGTTGTTTTAGCTGTAGTTGATACAGCTTCATTAATATTTTGAACAGAAACTCCAAGATTCGCTGCTTTTTGAGTTGCGGCATTCACGGCATTTTTTGTACCTGCTAATGAAACTTGTGTAGACGCCAATTCTTTTTTTGCCGCTTCTATTTCTCGTTCAAATTTTGCTAACTCCAATATCTTAGTAGTTCCAGCTTGCGCATTTATTTTTTTAATATTGAATTCAGATAGAGTTAATTTTTTTTCCTTAAGATCCTGCCAAAGTTTTTCTACTACTTTATTTTTTTTCTCTATTTCTGATTTTAGTGATAAATAATTCTTGTCTGAAGTTAATAGTTCAACCTTTTTCTCTAAAGAATCTATTTTTGGAGTAAGGTTTTGTG
>JASLNX010000074.1 GCA_030745815.1 archaeon | reverse complement strand
GAAATTTTTATTTTAAAGTAATCTGGGTTAATGCCCTTTATCTCAACTTTTGGCTTTTCAAAGTCAAGCACTGGTTTAGGGCCAGTGGAAACTGGTTCCGGGTAAACAAGATAAGTAGAATAATAGCTCTCAGGAATCTGGGAAGAAACAGTCAAATTAATTGGCCCCTTGTTTTTGAGCAAGGTATACTTTTCTCTTAGCACCCCTTGGTAGTTTTCCTTAAGCTTTTCAGGCCCTTCTTCAAAAAAGATGCTTATCATTGGCATCTTTTCCTGCGAATCAAGTGGTTGCGTGACAGATGGCTGAGTCGCAGCCTGCCTTCTTGCATTAGCCCGAGTCTTAACTCCCTTCAAAGCAGACAATACAAGTCCGTGCTTTGGGCCCCCCAACTGCAAAACGAGGCCGGCTTCTTCTTCAAGCCCTTTAAGTTCTGCGTCCTCAGCAAAAACTGACTCAAGTTCAGTTGCAAGCTCTCGCTCTATTTCCTTTGCCTCTTCACAAGTTGGATTCATTTCCCCGTAACCAAGAAGCTCCACCTTTAGCTCTTCAAGTTGTGAGCGGTCAATTGAATCAAGGTAACTTTCTGGCAAAAGAAGTGAAATTGTACAAATATCCTCATTGACCGAGTCAAACTCAAGCTTTGCCCAAAAAGGGCTCTCTTCCTTGTGCGAAAATTTCAAAATTGGGTCAATTTCCACAATATTCAAATTAGCATTATGAGAAATTCCGGAAATTTTTGAAGCATTGTCAGCCAGCTTTTTTGGAACAACCACAAAAAGTGCCAGGCCATCTCCCTGCCTTACTTCGAACTCTTCAATATGCTGGGAACCGTTGATTGTAACATTCTTCTCAAGCGCGGCCGAACCAAATGAAACTGAATAATTCTGATTTACGTTAACCGCAGGGAGCACTAAAAAGAACAAAGAAACAGCAACCAAAACCACTGCGGCAATGGCAATGGTTTTGCCAGAAAGCCATTCTGGGAGATCCACATTCATTCACTAAAATTAGTGATTCCTAATTAATAAAAGCATATTGTATAAGGGTTCTGGCTTTTTGCGGCAAGAAAAACTTGCCAACAACCAGCTAAATTTAAATCTTTTCCATCTTAAAATTTGCATGGCCAAAAGAACTGCTTTTTACGAAATTCACAAGAGTTTGAGCGCTACAATTACTGATTTTCACGGCTGGGAACTGCCGGTTTACTACAGCACCCCAATTGCAGAGCATAACGCAGTAAGGCAAAAATTGGGCCTGTTTGACGTAAGCCACATGGGAGCAATTCAAGTAACTGGAAAAGATTCAGAAAAGCTACTGCAAAAGGTTATTCCAAGAGACCTTTCTGAAATGAAAGATGGGAAAATGCACCTTGGACTAATGTGCAACGAAGCAGGCAAAATGTTGGACGATTTGGTTGTTTACAAGTTTGGAGAGGAAAAATTTTGGACCGTTGTAAACGCAGGACTATATGAGAGCAATTTGGATTGGATAAAACGACACGCGCAAGGAATGGAAGTTGAAATTACTAGTATGCGGGAGCAAACCGCAAAGCTTGATTTGCAGGGCCCGCTTGCCGAGAAGGCACTGCAAAAGATTGCTGAGGGAAACCTGGCTGAGATGAAATTCTATAATTTTTCGGAAATGAAAATTGCAGGAATTGACTGCGTTGTAAGTAGGTCAGGTTACACTGGAGAAGACGGATTTGAATTATATTTTGGGCAAGGAAACGCCAAACTACTCTGGGAAAAGCTAATTGACGCAGGAAAAGAATTTGGAGTTATTCCATGCGGACTTGCTGCAAGAGACAGTTTGCGCCTTGAAGCAGGAATGCTTTTATCTGGGCAGGATTTTGACGAAAAAAGAACCCCGCTGGAAAGCCCTTACGCTAAATTTGTTTCCTGGGACAAAGAATTTGTTGGGAAAGAGGCTCTTGAAAAACAGAGGGACAGCGGAATTGAAGAAAAACTCGTTGGATTTGAGTTGATTGAGCGCGGAATTCCGAGGCATGACTGTGAATTCTTAAAGGATGGAAAAAAGGTTGGGGCTACGACCTCAGGCAGTTTTTCACCAACATTAAAAAAGGGAATAGGCTTAGGTTATATTGGTGAGGGCCTAAGTTTCGTTGGAAGCGAATTTAAAGTAAATGTTCGCGGAAAGCCAATTGCAGCAAAGGTTGTAAAACTGCCATTTTACAGGAGGGAATAACTTGGAAAATCCTGAAGACAGAAAATACAGTAAAACACACGAGTGGTGCAAGGTTGAAGGGGACATTGCAGTAATTGGAATTTCTGATTTTGCGCAGCACTCTCTAACAGACATTGTTTTTGTAGAACTTCCAGAAGTTGGAAAGCAAATTGAGGCCGGAAAGCAACTCTGCGTTGTTGAAAGCGTTAAAAGTGTAAGCGACGTTTTTTCATCAATTAGTGGAGAAATTGTTGAAGTAAACAAGGAGCTTGAAGAAAACCCAGAAAAGCTAAACGAAAGCCCGTTTGAAACATGGATTGCGAAAATAAAAATGAGCAACCCTGCGGAAGTTGACTCGCTAATTAGCGCAAAAGATTACAGCGAATTTGTAAAGGGACTAGAGTAAGGCGAAAAAATGAGGTTTGTTCCCCACAGCGAAAAAGAAAAAAGCGAAATGCTAAAAGAGGCCGGAGTTGCCTCAATTGAAGAGCTGTTTAAGGACATTCCAGAAAACGTCAGAGTAAAAGGCGAACTAAAAATTGGAAAGCCCCTTAGCGAACTAG
>JASLNX010000073.1 GCA_030745815.1 archaeon | reverse complement strand
CTCAGCAACCTGCTTTACCCGCCTAATAATTCCGTCTTTCTTATTGTAGGTACGCTGCATTACTATGGCAAGATCAAGCAAAGGAAGCATTCCGTCAGGAACATTCATTGGACTGCTTCTAAGGCGCAGCATCATCTCTCTTGCGGTGTTGCTGTGTAAGGTACCAAGAATTCCACTGTGCCCGGTGTCCATTGCAACAAAAAGTGTTTGGGCTTCAGGGCCGCGTACTTCACCAACAAGAATTCTATCAGGACGCATTCTCAGTGCGTTTTTCAAAAGATCATCCATTGAAACTGCCGCAAGATCCCTTAAAACTGGCTTGCTCTCCATTTGAATCCAGTTCTGCCTCTCACCCAAATCAAGCTCAAGAGTATCCTCAATACTTATAATCCGGCTGCTAAAGGGAATAAAACCGCTAAGAACATTCATAAGAGTTGTTTTTCCGCTTCCAGCTCCGCCGGTTATTATTGCATTCATTGGTTCAACGTTTAAGCCCTCAACCATTATCCACAAAAAAGCCGCAAGATTTGTACTAAACGTTTTGTTCTCAATCAAATGAATTATTGAAAGAGGTACTTTGCTAAATTTTCTAATAGTAAGGGAGTGGCCAAATGGAGTTACATAAGAAAATGTCGCATTTGCTCTGCTCCCGTCAGGCAAACGTGCGTCAAGCAAAGGGTGTGATTCACTAAACTGTTTGCCAACCGATTGAGCGATCCTCATTATAAAATTAAAAACAAACCCGTTCTCTTTAGAGACAATATTTGTCCTGCACATCCCATGCTTTTTGTGAAAAACAAACACGCTCTTATCTTCACCATTTATCATTACCTCTTCAAGGCCTTCATCGGCCATCATCTCAGAGAGCTCCCTGTATCCGATGCTCTTACTAAGAATATATTTGGCAACGTTCTTTGGCTTTTGGACTCCGAGCTCTTTAAGAATTTTTGAAAGATCTATTAAAAGTTTATTAAACTGCTCGGGCTTTGGAAATTTTTGAGTGAGCCCCCAAATATCAATCTGCTGTCCAACCTTTTTTCTGAACTCCTCCACAAGCGAACTTGGAAGCACTGTTTGAAGCTGGTTCAAAGAAGCAGTTCTAAGAATGACCCCAATTAGGGTTTTGGAAATTTTTTCATTCTTTCCCGAATACTTTGGCTCTGAAACCTCATAAAAATTATGCGGGAATCTGCGGAAAATCTTCACCCGGCCATGAGCCTCAAGCTGCTGCTCCTTTGGCTTAACCTTCTCCACTCCCAATCACTACCTCAATTATATAATTATATAAAGACAGTTTACATATATAAATAAGTTCTGATGAAGTGCTAGTATGCCATCAAAAAAACAATTGCTTGAATCTGTTTTGAAAAAAGTTACCCCTGGAAAGGCCGAAAGGGAAAGACAGGGGAAACTAGCTAATAAAATAATTGAACAGATAAAGGGAACAGAAGGAAAGCACGTTGACGTAATGCTCTGCGGAAGCAACGCACGAGATACGCATCTACGCGGAGACAACGATCTAGATATCTTTGTGTTGTTTCCAAAAAAGATGGGCAGGGAAGAGTTTGAAAAGGAAGGCCTGAAAATTGGCAAAAAGGTTTTCAGGGGAAAGCAATGGGAGAAAGCGTTTTCAGAGCACCCTTACATTCGTGGAAAGATTGACGGATTTGATGTGGAAATTGTTCCAAGCTACAAAGTGGTGTCCGCAGAACTGTTACAAAGTGCGGTTGACAGAAGCCCGTTCCACAACAAGTTTTTGCAAGAAAATCTTAAAGAAAAACACAAAAAAGAAGCAAGGCTTCTAAAGCAATTTCTTAAAGGAATTAAGGCATACGGGGCAGACATTAGAGCAAGCTCTGTTCCAGGATATGTAGTTGAACTGCTTGTATTAGAGTACGGCAGTTTTCTAAATGTGTTAAAGGCTGTTTCAAAGTGGCGGCAAGAAGAAGTAATTGACATTGAAGGGCATTTAAGAGAACGAGAGGCAAGAAAAAAATTCAAGGGAGCCGCACTAATAGTAATTGACCCAGTTGACAAAAACAGAAATGTTGCCGCAGCCCTTTCTCTAAACCAGTTCTCCAGAACTGTTGCCGCAGCAAGAGCGTTTTTGAAAAAGCCAAATGAAAGATTCTTCTTTGGGAAAAAAGAAAAATCCTGGAGTGCGGCAAAACTCAAAAAAATGCTTGAAAAGAAAGAGCTTGTGGCAGTAAGATTAGGTTATCCAAAAGGAGCATTAAGCGATATTATTTGGGGGCAAATCCAAAGGCTTGCGAGGAAAATTGAAACCCAGCTGAGAATGAACGAGTTTAATGTTTTAAGAAGCGAAGCTTGGACAGACGAAAAGCAGGCAATTGTTATTGTCATAGAAGTTGAAAGCCGGGTCTTGCAAAAGACCACAAAAAAGATTGGGCCCTTTGTAACAGATGAAAAGAACAGCTTAGCGTTTCTATCAAAGCACACAAAACTAATTGCCGGACCACGAATTGAAAAAGGAAAATGGGTAATTGAAATTCCAAGAACTTACACAAGGATTGAAAAGTTTCTGCAAGCATTTTTGAAGAAAGAGAAAAGGGTTGAAAAGGACTACATGAGAAAAGCCCTAAACAAAAAATGCAGAATACTACAAGAAAGCAACCTAATTGAATTGTTTAAGAAAAACAAAGAGTTTGCAAAATTCCTCACCTCCCACTTAAAAGGAGAAGAGGAGTTTCTCTAATGCCCATTAAGCGAGGGGATCCAAATTATATTCCTAGGATTCTTCATGACCGGCCAATGCCTGTACGCAGTCTAGTAGCAAGCACAGCAAGAAGGGAAGCAATTAGATTGGAAGCAAAAGAAGGCAGGGAAGGACTTACAGCTGCTGAGCACAGGCGCTTGGCTACAATAAAAAAACGCATTATGAAAAAGGGTTGGTGAGAGATCCAAAAAAGTTCAGAGCGGGCTCGGAGGGATTCGAACCCCCGACCTCTTCGTCCGAAGCGAAGTGCCCTTCCAGACTAGGCTACGAGCCCATAAACTTAGATGTCGTTCTATTTTTTAATTCTTAGGGATGAACGATTCAATGTCTTTCATCAAAATCAATCTTCTTCTAACCAACGGGGGTGTGATATCCTCTTTATTTGAGATTGAGTCACCATAGAACTTGTTTGGGTCGCTCTTTCCGCTCAAAATATCTTTCTGTTCTTCAAGAGACAATTCAGGTGGCATAAATCCAAACTTCTTCCAGATTAAAAATCTGTTAAATTTTATTGAGTTCTTGAATCCAATATTGCTAATCCAATTAATAGTATTTGCATCCCCCCTCAGTTCAACTTGGTATTTTGGGCTATTGTTTCCTTTAGGTTTTTGATAAGAAACTGAGAAGGGAAATCCTGTGCGCCTTAAAAGCATGCAAACACCACGCCAGAGATTTCTAGAACAGATGCCTAACTGTATTAACGGATACGTGTGTCTCTTAAGATAAGATGCCTTGTACCCTGACCCGCCTCTTTTCTTGAAAGACAATGAGCCATCCGTGTCAAACACCCCTCGAATAAATCTGTAAATTATACACAAATCATTAGATTGCAAGATCTGTACTGGGACTCCAACAGTCAAAGTCTTCTTCCCATAAGGAAATCCGAGAGAGTGTATAGATTCAAGTATATTACGGTCTCTGATTACAAAACCGTAAGTGTTTCTGTGCGGGAAGAATCGTGGTGTTATCTTAATATTGAAAACTCTTTCAAACAAAGGGACAACGTGGTTGTCATAATACTCCTTTTCATCTACCCCGCCACTAATATCCAACTCTCTTCTCTTTCCATCATTACGCAAATATCCGTCTCCAGCATGAATGCCACAAATTTCTGCTAAATCTGGAGTCATGATCTGATTTTCAAACATATGTTTCCCTCCTTGCAATGCCACTTGCTTGGAGAGCCTGCCGGAAGAAAGACGACTTTTGACTTTAAAAGCGCTTAGAGAGAGTGGATTTCCGCTATTAAACTAACGAATGTTCATTGGTACTTAGTTTTTTAATGCTTGCGCTGAACAAATTCTTAATCTACTTATATTAAGTGAAGTGGTATAAATGAAAGTTTGTGGAACGTGTAATAAGGAAGTTACTCAGGACTTTGTAGAGTTCAAATGCCCAAAGTGCAGCAAATCAAGGCTAGTAAGATGCCTAGCATGCAGAAAGAACGCAAAGAACTATGAGTGCAAAGAATGCGGCTTTATAGGACCGTAAATGGAAAAAAGACTCTTGGTGACCAAGATGGGAAAAACACTTATTATTTACAAAATAAAGGTCGTTGAAATGGAAAAACTTGACGAAGCCCTTGAATCGTTAAAGACAGTTAAAAGCGGTGAATTCAGGGACGCAAAACGAGAACCCATTGGCTTTGGAGTTGAAATAATAAAAGCCGCTTTTACTGTTCCAGAAAAGGACGATAAAGCAGTTGAGGACCTAACAAAAGCACTCAACGAATTAGAGCTAGTTGAAGAAGCAGAAATGCAAGAAATGACCCTGCTTTAAGGGTTAACTTCTACATAACTTTAGTCTGTTTTTGCCTAAAAGCTACTCCCTTTTAATTAATTTTCGCGCTAATTGCTTGGGGATTGGTTTGATTAAACAAGTTGAAATACGAAACTGGAAAACCCACCTTAACAGCAAATTTGAGTTTGGAAAGGGAACCAATGTTTTAGTTGGTTCAATGGGAAGCGGTAAAACTAGCGTAATGGACGCCATTTGTTTTGCTCTTTTTGGAACTTTTCCAGCTTTACAACAGAGGAGAATTGGGCTGCAGGAAATACTAATGCGAAAACCCACTCAAGCTGAAGAAACAG
>JASLNX010000072.1 GCA_030745815.1 archaeon | reverse complement strand
TCAAAGAAATGGACTAAAATTAAATCACATGTACAAAAACCTCTTTGTGGATGTTAAGTGGATTAAAAACGGGGAGGAAAGGCTGCTTAAAATTTTCCACAGGGATGTAAACAGACTAAGGAAAAAGCAAGAAATGCCTCTGCTTTCAAAGAAACAGGTTTTACGAGAAATTAACAAAACAAAATTTTTCAAAGTAAATGGTCGCAAGTGTATTGACTTTAAGGACTTGAACGTTGAAATGCAACTTAATGCAATCAAAATAATCTTTGCAGACGAGGAAAAAACCGTGAGTTTCATTAAACTAAATCCAGTTGTTAAAAAAATTCTTAAAATGGTCAAAAAGAGACCAACTGAACTGGTAAAACACAACAAAAAAGTAATAATGCAAAAGTACAGCCTTAAAGCAAAGGCTAAAAGGCTGAAGCACTTTTACTCTACTGGTACAAAAAACTATCTGCGAAAAATCAAACAGGGAAAGACGGCAAATGCAAAAGTGATTGCAAAATATCTTGACCTTGATTACGCACACCCTTTGACAGTTGATTAAAATGAATGCTAGGGAAATTGAAAAATATGCAATAGCTATTAGAAAACGCATTCCGCCAAAGTATAATATAAAGAAAAGCAACCTAAAGCCAAAGCTTGAAAATATTGACGGAATAAAGGCCATTCTAATTGATGTCTACGGGACATTTATCACATCCCCTGCAGATGACCTACTTGCAATGAACGAAGAGGTTTCGCTCAAAAAAACAATTAAAGAATTTAAACTAGATGTAAGCTACAAAAAATTAAAAGAGCTGTACTATGAAGGAATTGTTCAAGAGACAAAGAGAAAAGTCCGAGAAGGCGTTCACCACCCTGAAGTTGTTATTGAAAACATTTGGGCCAAAATTTTAAAAGATATAAATGCTAAGGGAGTAAACAAATTCAAAATCGCCTACTTTTTTGACTGGAATTCTGATCGAAACAAAATATACCCCGGGGCCTTTGACACACTAAGTACTTTGAAGAAAAAAGGCATAAGACTGGGAATTGTTAGCAATGCTCAGTTTTACACTCCAATAAATTTAACACTTACTTTAAGAAAAGCGTCTGGCGGGAGAATAAAAAACTGGAAAGACTTTTTTGACCAAAGACTATGTACCTTTTCCTACAAGCAGGGATTTAGCAAACCAAACAAACAGGTCTTCGCAAAGCATAAAAAGACTTTCAAACCAAGTG
>JASLNX010000071.1 GCA_030745815.1 archaeon | reverse complement strand
TTCCGCAACATTGGTAATGATTATTATATCCCCCATCGTAAGTAAGGTTTTTCGAGGAATAAAAGACTTATAAGAATTAATCAAATGGACTGCGTCAGCTCTAGTTAGTGAAATCAGTACTGCCTCTTCCCCTTTTGGTTTTTTGCCCATCGCCTTTTCATAATTGTCTAGCAGTTCAACGGTTTCATGTAGAAACTTCTCGAACGTTCCCACAAAAACTGGTTTAGTTAGCCCTCTACTAAGCAAAATCAGGCTCTTTATTCTGTAGGCTGCAATATCTTTTGCCAGTTTTCTCTTCCGACTATCCTCTGGAACAAATCTAAAAGAATCAATCAGTTTACCAGAGCAAACAATTCCAACACGTGAAATAGCTGACAGCCGATCAGTTATTTTTGCATTTTCCAACTTTGCAATTTCTGCATTCATAATGGCCCTTAAGTCAAGTTTTTTTTCTGGCCGCCTATTTTTTGCTCTGTTGCGACCGGCTTTACGTTTGGCCTGTTTTAATCTGGTTAGTCTACTTTTAGGCATACTAAGGTTCCTTCTGCAGTCTTTCTGTAAAGTCAGTCATCTCATCAAAATAATCCCTAAATAATTTATCTCCAAGGCTCCATTTTAGAACAGTTAGTGATAAACCGGCAAATGATTCAAGTTGTCTAGTTGTCATTTGAACCATTGGTTGTTTAAACGCCTTTAATTGTTCTAGAGTAGTATAAAATAATTGTTTTTGTGTTTCAAGAAGCTCTAATTCTTCACCGGTCATTTTCTTACGTGCAAGCTCTGGAAGCAGTTCAATTTCAGCAATTGCCTGTTTAAAAAGCCTTTCAACCCGCTCCATTTTAGTGGGCCTTTTTGAACTACCCATACATTTTGCCATCTCCGCCAGTGCCTCGCACTTTTGAAGTCCTGCTCTCTTTGCCACCCTCTTTTCGTTTGGTGACAATCCATGCATTGAGTCAATTAAATGATTTGACCACTGAATAGTAACGAATGCATTTCGACTAACCATCTTCCTAATTCCTGCGGCAGCCATGGCATGCAACTCTGTTCTCAAAAACTCGGACATCTTTCGCCTTGGTTTTACTCCCCCGGGTGGCTTCCCTGGTTTGTGTGAACGATTTGGATTTGGTTTTGGCATATATTTCAACCCCACTGCCCCAGCCTTGACTGCGTGCTTGTTTCCTCGGCTTTGGAACAGAGCCTGTCAAGAACTGATTCAACCCTTTCTTTTGAAAAGTCGTGCTCTTCAACCATTAATTCAAAAATCTTTTCGCGCTCAGGCTTTCCAAATTCAATTTTGTAATCTTCAGTACTCTCAGGTTTTAAGAAAAGATCTTCAATCTCTTTGTAATCAAATCCCGGCTTGTGCCCTGTTTTTTTTACTATGTCTTCAAACGAATCAAATTCTTGCACAAGTTTTAACGCGGTCTTTGCTCCAACTTTTGGAAACTTTTTGTTAAAATCTGTTCCAACCAAAATTCCCATCCAAACAAGTTTTTTTCTATTAATTCCAAGCTCGCGCAAGTTCTTTTGCAAATCAATTCTCTCTGGCTTAACGTCGTAGTAATAATTTTTCCCAGGGGCCTTTCTTTTCCCACTAACAGTAATGTTTCTAAAAAGAAGTGGTGTTCCAAAAAGTAGGGCATCAAAGTCCTGTGAAACGCAGCCGTAAAGATTTCCTTTTTCAACCATTGACGCAACCTGCGCTTCCCCTTCACTTGGAGCCTGCACTACAGTCAAGCCCATTAATTCAACAAGCTTTTTTGCCTCTTCAATCATTTCACCAGTAAGTTTTGAAGACTGCCTTCCAAACTTTCTTGCCGATTCATTGTCTCCTTCTTCTTTGGCCTTTTCAAATTTCTTTTCGGCCGCAGTTCTAATCTCTCGCCTTTTCTCCCTGGTTTCGGCTTTTAGCTTGTGCGGTTTTCCATCAAAAACAAAAACTGGTTTTACCCCTCGTTCAATTAAATTTGTTGTTCTATAAAGAAGGCCTGTGAGGTGCGAAGTTACTCTGCCCTTTGAATCCATTAAAGGGCTTCCGTCCCTTCCCCTAATACTTGAAAGAAACTGATAGAGTGTGTTAAATGAGTCAACTCCAACAATTCTTCCGTCAAGAAAATCAAGCGAAATTTCTTCTTTGTTGAGAATATCTCCAATTGCCGTTCCCATGCTACAAAATAGTGCTTCAATTCTTTTTATTTCTAATGGTGGGCCAAAATTGGCCAATACCAAGCAAAAGCCAATCCAAAGGAAAGGTTTAAATATCAGGGCATATACAAGTACTACTTGTAGCCAGTTTTTTGGCTATGCAGAACTTAGTCTGGTGAGCCTATCCAATTCTTAAACTAAGTTCTCAACTCTCTTAGCTGCGAAGGAAGAATTTCTCTTCCTTCCCTAATTTCTCTTTATCCTATTTATAGAGCCTGCAGGCTGATTTTTTCCAAAGCTTTCTTCCACACTATTCGATTAGATTTATTAATGCTAATGCGCTTTTCTTTAGTTATGCAGTGTGAAATTTGCGGTCGAGAAACTGATAGGCCAGCTAAAATAGTTGTTGACGGGTCACACTTAGAGGTTTGCAGTGCCTGCTCTACTGCCGGGAAAAGAGAGGAACCAGTTTCCTTCCAAAGACAGACTGTGCGGCCAATTAAGCCAAAGAGTTTGCTTGAATTGGGTGAAGATCTTTCCCCTGAATTTGGAAAGAAAATAATGCAGGGAAGGCAAAAAAAGGGCTTAACAATTGAAGACCTTGGAAAGCTAGTTTTTGAAAAGGCGTCGCACCTTCACAGAATTGAATCACAAGCAGTTGACCCTTCACCAAAACTTATTGCAAAGCTTGAAAAGGCACTTGAAATAACTCTTAGCGGAGAAGATTAAAATGGACCGACTAAAAACAGTTCTTGTTGCAACACTTTTGATTGGAGTAATCCTTCTCCTGGCCACTCAGGTATTTCCAAGGTTAGACCTTTCATTCATTTTAACAGCATACGCAGTTTTTGGATTCTTACTGTTTTCAACATTTGCATTAAAACTTTTTACCGGTGCTGAAACATTTTACCTTGGTTCAATGGTTAAAACCAGAAAGGTCATTGGCTTTATTGAAAGAATTTCACAATTTAGGCTATGGGATATACTGGCTGATTTAGGATTAGTATTTGGTTTTGGAGTAATTGCAGTTGACTATTTGTGGGGAAGAAACCTTTCAGGCGTCAAACGAATTTTGCTCGACGCTTTTGCCGGGCTAGTTCTTTTCTCACTCTTCTTTGTTCCAACCGGGTTTTTTTTAAGCGGTCCTGAAAACCTAATTTGGCTAACTCTTTTTTCCCTCTCATTTGCTTTAGGCGGCCTAATGCTTTTGGCCATTGCAGTTCTTGTGTTCCAAGCAGTTGACATTTTTGCAAAGTTTGGCGCAGGAAAAAAACCATGCCCAGGGGTTGCGCCAGTAATTCCAGGGCTGCAAATTCCAAACGTTCCAATTGCTCCGCCAATGTATGTATGGCTTGTCTTTTTAGTAATCCTTGTAGTTCACGAGTTCTCTCACGGGGCATTAATTAAGCGGGCAAACGCACGAATTAAATCTGTTGGACTGCTACTTGCAGGCCTTCTTCCAATAGGCGCATTTGTTGAACCAGATGAAGACGAAATTAAACTCAAAAGTGAAAGGCAGCAGCTTAGAATTTTTGCAATTGGCCCAATGGCAAACCTTTACTCAATTCCAATTTTTATTATTATCTCAAACCTTTTGTTGCTTGCAGTAGCTCCGGCAATTGGCCCGTATGTTGAAGGAATTCAAACGGATGCAAAAATTGAGTCGGTTGTTGTAACAAGTGTTTTAGACGACTACGAAATTTGCGGAGACACCTTCAAAAGCCCGGCATTAGGGCAGGTTGAAGAAGGCTGGTTGTTAAAAGAATACAACGGGGTGAAGCTTGAATCGTTCTACAGCCTTTCACAGGCAATTTCAAGCGGTGACGGGAACGTTTCCCTTGTTCTTGAAACCGAAACAGGAGAAATTGTTAAAAGAACCCTTGAGAAAAATGAACACAATACAATTGGGTTGAGCACAGAATGGAATTTTGTTAAAGGAACAGAACCGCCCTTAGAATACAACTTGCTTAGCGGGCTTCTTAAAGCATACAGTGGGTTTCTAACCTGGTTAATTCTACTAAGCTTTGCAATTGCACTGGTGAACTTCCTTCCAATTGCAGTATTTGACGGAGCCCGCATTGCAAGAATAATGCTTTTACCATACTTTGGCTTTCTAAACATGAGTAAAGAAGATACGGAAAAATTCATTGGAAGATTTTTCCTATGGCTAGTGGCAGGATTACTAATTTTGAACGCGTGGCCGCTGGTTTTGTAAAAATAAAAAAAAGAAGAAAAAGGAAAGGGAAAATCCCTTTACCTTACGTACTCAATGTCAAGATCTCTACTGCCTCTTCCCATTGTAATGCCGCTTTTGGCACTGTTTGCAACTGGACCTTTGATATAAGGTGAGTGCACTCCGGTAAAGATAGCAATTACTTCCATCTTGTTCTCAAAGGTTGGGTCAACTCTTGCTCCCCAAATAACTGTTGCCTTTGGATCAATTCTCTCAGTGAGCATTTCACCAACTGCGTTACTTTCACCTAACGTGAGTTCTGGTCCACCGGTAATGTGAATTAATGCACCTGATGCACCGCTGACATCAACGTCAAGCAAAGCGTTCTTCAGTGTATCTTCAACAACTTCGTTTACCTTGTCAACACTTTTACTTTCACCAACAGCAATAACGCTCAACCCGTGGTTGCTCATTACAGCGCGAACGTCAGCGTAATCAAGGTTGATTAAACTTGGCTGTGTGATTGTTTCAGTTATTCCTCGAACAGTTCTTGCAATTACCTCGTCAGCAACCTTAAAAGCGTCCTGAATTGGCAAGTTTGGAACAAGTTCAACCAGTCTATTGTTATCAATTACAACAACTGTGTCTGTTACTTGCCTGAGGTTTTCAATTCCCTCTTCTGCCTTAATCAGTCTTGCTTTCTCAAGAGCAAACGGGTATGTGACAATTCCAATTACAATTGCTCCCTGCTCTTTTGCTATCTCAGCAATTATTGGAGCTGCGCCGGTTCCTGTTCCGCCACCCATTCCAGCTGAAATAAATAACATATCAACGTCAGCTAAAACGTCCTCCAAAGCAGACCTGCTAACCTCAGCCGCCTTTGCGCCAATCTCAGGATAGCCTCCTGCTCCCAAACCACGGGTTACAGACTTTCCAACAAGAATCTTTGTTAGTTCGTCGTTTATTAAAGCCAAGTGCTGCTTATCTGTGTTTATTGCAACAAGCTGTGCTCCGGTAATTCCCATGTTTGCTAAACGGTTTACAGCATTACATCCTGCTCCGCCGGCTCCAATGACCATAATCTTTGGAGTTCCAAATTCTTCAAGCCTATCGCTTTCAACTGTTCCAGGCTTGTCCATTGCGTTTTCAATGATACTCTTCAAGTTATATCACCCCTATTGTATCTAAAAAACTAATCTCATACCATTGCACCAAAACTCCTTAATATAGTTTTACTTTTATGTATAAGCGATTATTAACACTTTTCTCCAAAAACGGAGCCCAGTTAACGCCCCGATTGTTATGTATAATCCCGTTTTAGCCCATAACCCCAAAATTCGCATCTGCCATGCTTAACAAAGGCCCCTTTAACCTAAAAAGTGTTAATCTCCCTTCTTTTTGCCAAAAACCGGTTTTCTGCCCGCTGGCCATTGCATGGTCCTGTAAAAAGCCTTTGCCTGACAGGCTTTTTCCTTTAATTCGGCTTTCACCCAGATCTTTTCAGGGTATACTGCCCGTTTTTTAAGGATTACACTGTTATTATGAGTAATGTGAGCTGAAATAGTAGCTCTATGCCCTTGTAGCTCAGTAGGTAGAGCGTCCGGCTGTTAACCGGCAGGTCGAAGGTTCGAGTCCTTCCGGGGGCGTTTTTATCCCAATTTCTTATTTTGTGATTTTGCCGTTACAGATAACCGCCCAGTAGGGCTGGCGATTGGTGGCGTTGGCCTTTGCCTGGAAGCAGTGGTGGGCAAGGATGCTGCGAAGTGGCGTAATC
>JASLNX010000070.1 GCA_030745815.1 archaeon | reverse complement strand
CCCCAATTTTGCCGTTGCTATTTATTGTTGGCCTGCAGTTTGGGGGCTATGGAATTTATAGGCTGGGCAGTAAAAGTTTTGAAAAAAAGCAATCCTACAAAAGTAGTGTGGTTTTGTTTGGGGAAAAGAAACTGCGTATTGCATACTATCTTGCGCTTGCCATTTCTTCACTTTCATTTGTCGCACTATGCCTTAACTCGATCTACAAAGTAAAGCACGTTCTGCTTGGCTTCCTGCCGGTTGAATTTCTTGCCCTTGGCCTGGTAATGCTTTTGGGTCTTCCGTTTTACAAGACTGCTTTGAAGAATCCGCAGAAGATGAATATGCGAAAAATGTACTGGGTTGTTTACGCGCAAAACATTGTGTTTGTTGCGGGAATGATTGCCCTTTGGTTATTTCTCTAATTAATAATAAAAAGCAAATTAGCGTACGCCGACAAGTTAAAGTTAGAATTAGGACGGTGTACGCCAATAAGAATAATTTGATAAGTAGCTGATTAATTTAGTTCAATTAGCTCTTTGCTCTCTTTCTCAAGTAACGCTTCTTTCTCTTTTTTCTTCGCATTTTCTTCTTTTTCCACTTCCAGCGCTGCCTGGCTTTGGTCTTCTTAAACCGGCTAGTATCTTTACTTCTATCACTCATACGAAAAAAAACTCCAGAAAAATAGAGTTGGTTAGAATAAATAGAAAAAGAAACGCTTTAAAAGCTAATTGAAAGAGACAAAGTCTATCTTACTTGCCGGCCTTATTGGGTTTCTGGTCAAGTTTTGCTTGGATTAGTTCTAACTGCGTTTCCTTTACAAATCCTGCTAAATTTTTCTTTGTTGACTTGTAAACTCCTTCTTGCTTTTCAACAAAAAAATATAGCGCATTTACATATTCAAAGGTTGCCTCTAACAATTTCACATTCTTTGCCAAAATTTTTGTTTCCAATTTTTTGTCACGCTTCGTAGTTTTTGCCAATCGGCTAAGCAGAATGTCGTGTTCTCTCCCAAGTTTTTCGCTACGGGCGTAAAGTTTGGCCCCGGCTCTAGTTTTACAAAACATTTCTTTTAACCTAATTCGCTGGGCCTCCCGAACCCCGTAAATTTTATTCAATTTTGCAGAAGGAATCCCCTGCCGGGCGTAAATTTCTCTGCGGTACCTTCTGCCGCCTCGCGCAATAAAAAACATAAGAAAATAGTACCCTTTTACTTATTTAAAACTAACCTTTTCCAAAAACCCGCGAACGGAGCGAAAGGAAACTGTTAAGTTTCTGCTTCGCTCGGTTCTACCAGTTGTAGCCAAAACTATAACCAGGGTAGTAATTGTATCTACTGTAGTTATAGCTGTTGTAGTACGGCGCGTAGTAGTATGGGGTGTAGTAGGATGAGTATGGTTGATTGCATCCATAACTCTGGCAACCACCGTTGTAGTAATATGAATTACTGTAGGGGGTTGTTCTGCCGTAGCTAACACTCGCATATGAGTTGTTGTACCTACTGTAGCTAAACGAAAGATCGTAGTAGCTGTTAGGATAATGTAGTGCGCTGTATGAGCCGCCGTAAGGCTGCCAGTACGAAGCACTTGCGCTGCCCATAATTGAGAGTAGTGCGACTGCAAGGATTGTTAGAAATATCTTTCTCATAATATACCTGCTGCGAAGGTAGTTAATATACTTAACTATTTCACGTAATAACGTTAATTAACGAGGTTTTGGGGAAATTAAATTAGCAAAAAAATTCAAATAATTTTCTGAGTGCCCCCACCGGGATTCGAACCCGAATCTTCGGCTTGAAAGGCCGAAATGCTTAACCGTTACACTATGGGGGCAACTCTTAAACCTTAAAGGTAAAAGCAGTATAATAACTTGCATTTCTAATCATTTATAAATTTAACTTACTCTGAATTATTATAACCGATTTTTTTGGTGATATTTTTGGCAAGATTTCCAGAAGCAGACAACAGAATTTTCAAAAACGTTTGGATTTGCATGAAATGCAATGCAAACAACCGCGCTAGCGAAGGCAGCAAGCCCACAAAGTGCCGAAAATGCAAAGCCAAGCGATTTAGACTAAAACACAAAACAAAGAAAAAGTAGCTAAGTAAAGTGGTCAAAACCGGCCTTTCCTAGTTCCTTTCTAACCCCTTTTTTCTCAAGGTAAATCTTTCGACCTTTAACAATTTGCCCAACAACAAAACCCTTCACTTTCTTTGCATGCCTCTTTGGAACAGTTGTAATCAATTCAAAATCCTCCCCGCCATATAATGCAAAGTCCTTTGCTTTCTTCCCAAGAGCCTTAGCAGCCTTTCTGGTTTCAGCAGAAACAGGAATTTTTTCCCACTCAATAACTGCACCACACTTGCTTGCCGTGCAAATATTTTTAACTTCAGACGCCAAACCGTCACTGCAGTCTTCCATTGCACTAGCATATTTTGCCAAAGAATAAGCCTTCTTTAGTTGAGCCTTTGGCTCAAGATGCTTTTTCTTAACAACAGAAAAGCCGCGCTTCTTTTTGAGGAAAAGATTTAAGCCAGCGGCCGATGCGCCAAGCTTTCCGCTTGCAATAATTAGATCACCATGCTTTGCACCACTACGAAGTGGAATCTTCCCGCGAGCCTCGCCAATAAGAGTTATGTCAACAACAATTTGTTTTCCGTGCGTCATGTTTCCGCCAACAATATCAAGTTTGTGCTTTCGCGCAGCAGAATAAATTCCATTGTAGAGTCCATCAACAAAACTCAGCGGAGTGTCTCGTCGAAGGCAAAGCGAAACAAGAGCATAAAGAGGCTTTGCATTCATCGCTCCAATGTCTGAAACATTAATTTCAACAGCCTTCATTCCAACCTGCTTTGGGGAAAACCAATCAAGCGAGAAATGGTCATTTTCAACAAGCGCATCAACTGTAACAACAAGCTTTTTTTTGCCAACTCTTAAGACCGCGCCGTCGTCTCCAATTCCAACAAGAACATTTTTGTTCCTTGCTTTTTTTGCAATTCTCTTAATGAGACCCATTTCTCCAATGTCTTTTAGTTTCATAAAAATCTCTCACTTCAGCGCGCAAAACTCTCCGCACATTGTACACTCATCACTCTTTATTTTGGATCGCTTTCTGTAGGCCTTGGCCTTTTCCTTGTCAATTGCAAGTTCAAACATTTTGTCCCAGTTAAGTTTTCTTCTATATAGTGACATTTTGTCGTCCCAGTCTCGCGCGCCCTTTAGCCCGCGTGCAACGTCTGCTGCGTGGGCAGCGATTTTTGAAGCAATAACCCCCTCTTTTACATCTTCAACATTTGGCAGGCTCAAGTGCTCACTTGGAGTAACATAACACAAAAAGTCCGCGCCGTAATATGCTGCAAGCGTTCCGCCAATTGCACTAGTAATGTGATCATATCCCGGCGCAACATCAGTAACAAGTGGCCCAAGAACGTAAAACGGAGCATGTCCACAAATCTTCTTCTGCAATTTAATATTTTTCTCAATTTGATTAAGTGGAACATGCCCTGGCCCTTCAACCATTACTTGAACACCCGCGGCTTTTGCTCGCTTTGAAAGCTTTCCCAGTTCTCGCAACTCATGAAGCTGCGCTTTATCAGTTGCGTCCTTTAAACTACCTGGCCTTAGCCCGTCTCCAAGGCTAATGGTTACATCAAGTTCCTTTGCCATCTCCAAAACGTAATCAAAGTTTTTGAAAAGAGGGTTTTCTGCCCCATGCTCTGAAATCCATCTAAGAAGTAAGGAACCGCCCCTACTAACAACTCCTGCAAGCCTTTTTTCAACAAGCGGCGCAACCTTTTTTGTTACCCCGCAGTGAACTGTTACAAAGTCAACTCCATCATTGCAGTGCTTTTGAATTGCTTTAAACAAATCGTCCTCTGAAACGTCAGAAATCTCTTTTCCAACAAATGCTTGGTAAACAGGAACAGTTCCAACCGGCAGCTTTGACTTCTTCAAAATTTCTTTTCTCATTTTGTCAATGTTTCCACCAATGCTCAAATCCATTACAGTGTCAGCGCCAAATTTCTCCGCAACACACAGTTTCTTCATTTCTTCAGACAAGCTTGCTTTTAGGGGAGAGGTTCCAATATTTGCATTAATTTTAATCTTTAGGTTTTGGCCAATTGCAATTGGCTTAAGCGATTTGTGTCTTATATTTGCTGGAAGAACAACTCTTCCGCTTGCAATAAGCTTTCGCAAAGCCTTTGCATCAACTGGCTCACCTTTTGCAGCCTGCTTCATTTCAGGCGTTACTTTTCTAGCTCTAGCACTTTCCAACTGAGTCATTTACCCACCAATTTCTTCAATTATCGCTTTAGCAGCTTTCTCTACATTTTCGCTGCAAACTATTGCAGAAATAACACAAACAGCGTCTGCTCCTGCGCTAATAACCTGCTTTGCGTTCTCCAAATTAATTCCACCAATTGCGACCACTGGAATTTTCACTTTTTGTTTTACTTCTTTAACTAATTCAATTCCAACTGGTTCGCCTGCGTCCTTTTTTGTGTCTGTTTTAAAAATCGGAGAAACGCCAACATAGTCTGCTCCATCTTGTTCTGCTTGCAATGCTTCTTCTAGATTGTGAGCAGTTATTCCGATTACCTTTTCACTTCCAAGAATTTTTCTTGCAACCTTAAGAGGCATGTCGTCTTGTCCAAGGTGTACCCCGTCTGCGTCAACTGCTTGGGCAATATCTAATCTGTCATTAACAAGAAACAAAGCGTTTTGCTCTTTACAAAGTTTTGCAATTTTGCCGGCTTTGAGTACCATTTCTTTAGAACTTTTTTCTT
>JASLNX010000069.1 GCA_030745815.1 archaeon | reverse complement strand
CAAAAAAGGTTGGAACGGGAAAAAAGGTTACTTTGTGCAGTACTGTTCAATATCTTGAACACTTAAAGATTTTTGCAGGGCTGCTTAAGAAGAAAGGATTGAATGTTTTTATTGGAGAAGGAAAAGGAGTTTCCCCTGGACAAGTTCTTGGCTGCAACTATTCAAGCGTTAAAAGTGTTGAAGGAAAAGTTGAAGCAGTTGTTTTCTTAGGAGACGGCCTATTTCACGCACTTGGGATTTCGTTCAACTCAAAAAAGTCGGTTTTTACCGCAAACCCAATGAGTTTGGAAGTTAACGAGTTGGAAAATGAAAAAGATCTTTTCCTTAGAAAACGGTATGCAGTAATTGCCAAGGCAATGGATGCAAAAAACTTTGGGATTTTATTAAGTTCAAAAAAGGGCCAGCTTAAGGGAAAGCTTGCGCTGAAGTTGAAGAAGGAAATTGAAGAGCATGACCGGGAAGCATTTATTTTCGTCTCAGACTTTGTTAAGCCAGAGTACATTATTGGAGTAAAAGTTGACGCTCTTGTTTCAACCGCCTGTCCACGAATTGCATTTGATGACTCAACTTATTTCAAACAGCCACTTCTTAGTCCTTCAGAACTTTCAATGGTTTTTGGAGAGAAAAAGCTTGAGAATTATAAAATAGATGAATTTTTGTAAATTCAAAACTTTATTTCGGACGGATCGGGATCCTTGTATTCTTCCTCTTCTTCAAGCTCGTGTTTTTTTCTTGGAACAATTCGGCCAGTGGTCTTGGCTTTGCCTTCGGAAATTTCATCGTTTACAACTGTTCCCCTAAATTCTTGGCCTCGAACCGCCGCCTCAAAGTTATCCAAATCATTTCCGTTTACAAAAAGCGCTGGAATCTTGCTTCTCTTTAGAATAAGAGACGCAGGTAAGTCAAGCACAACGTTTTGTCCTGGCTTTGATTCAACAACCTGAATTATACTAATAAGTCGCTCGTAACTTAGTTCAGGATAAAATTTGGCATTCTTTGATTTTTTGGGATCACTACTGTAAACCCCGTCAACATTACTAAGGTTAATAAATTGCCCCTGCATTTGCTCCGCAATTAATGCAGCAACCGCATCAGTTGTAAAGCCAGGGATTTGCCCTCCAAGAATTGGGATCCTTCCAGCATTAAGAGCTCTTTTTACGTGAGAAACATTTGTTAGAACACGAGGGTAAGCATTGTCAACAGATTGCGTTAGAAGGGTTGCGTTAATTCTTGTAACCATTATTCCCAATTCGTCCAAAAAGTAGTTGTTTGCCCCCAAAGCCTTTGCAGCTGCCTGATAATTGCGACAAGCCCTGCCTCCACCAACAACCAAAGCAAAGTTATAGCCTTCGGCAGACAATCTATTTATTGACTCGGAAAATTTCGCAATCTTTGTAACATTTGGCTTTTCATCAATTAGGATGCTTCCGCCAATGCTTACACTAAAAAACCGGCCGGGAACAAAACGGTTTGTGGAAGTAATAGGGCTTGGAGAAGAATCAACACTGTCTTGTTCATCCTTTTGCTCGCCCTGGTTAAATATCTCAAACATATCAGGAAACATTTTAACACCAAACCATGAGTTAAATAATGTAATGTAATCTTTTATTTAAATAGTTGGGTTGATCAACATGAAAAACAGTCATTTAGAAGAGGTAAACGAGGCCGAAGTACTTATCTTTAAGAAAAAACTGAAGAAAATGAAGCAATTCAAAGGCCGAGGAACAGAACTAATTTCTCTTTACCTTCCACCCGCAGTAGACCGAAGCAGTGTCATGGCCCAAATAACTGAAGAGCTTAGCCAAAGCAGCAACATTAAAAGCCCTACAACAAGAAAGAACGTTCAGGGCAGTTTAAGGAAGCTTAACAATTTCTTAAAACAAATTAACTTCAAGCTGCCTGAAAAAGGCCTTGTTGTTTTTTCAGGAAACGTTTCAGAACAGGAAGGAAAAAGCGACATAAGGCTCTTTACAATAAAACCGCCAAGAGAGCTTAAGACAAAGCTCTACTGGTGCGACTCGCAGTTTCATCTTGTACCGCTTGAAGAAATGGTTGCCCCAACTGATGTTTTTGGAATTCTCACAATTGACAACAAGGAATCCACGATTGCTATTCTTGTTGGAAAAAAGTATGAAATCCTTGGGCACTTTACTTCAGGCATAAGCGGAAAGCACAGGGCTGGAGGGCAGTCAGCGCAAAGGTTTGAAAGGCTTCATGAGGATGCGGTAAACGATTTTTACAAAAGGATTGGCACCAAGCTAACTGAGATATTTATTCCATACGGGGACAAATTAAAGGGCCTTCTTATTTCAGGGCCAGGTATAACAAAAAACTATTTTATGAACCAAGATCGTTTGGACCACCGGCTAAAAGAAAAGGTTCTTGGAATAATTGACACGTCTTATACTGACGAAAGTGGAATACGAGAAGCCGTAAACAAAAGTGGAGAAATTTTAAGAGACGCTGAAATCACAAAAGAAAAAAGCATTGTAAACGATTTTCTGGGGGAAGTTGTAAAATCAGGTGGGCTAGCGGCTTACGGTCAACAAGAAGTGGAAGAAGCTCTTACTGTTGGGAAAGTTAAAACTTTACTTTTAAGTGAAGAAATTGAGTGGATGGTTTATAAGTTCAAATGCAATTCCTGTGATACTGAAGAAGAAGTTGTAATTAAAGACCTGTTAAAGTTTGATCACAGCAAGCACAAGTGCAAAAAATGCGATTCTGGTGTGGAACTAATGGAAGAAGTTGACTACACAGACTGGATGGTTGAAAAGGCTATGAGCACAGGCACTGAAACAAAAATCATTAGTACAGATACATCAGAAGGCGAACAGTTCCTAAAGGGATTTGGCGGAATCGGTGCAATCTTAAGGTTCAGGTAAGGGCCATGAGTAAAGACACTTATTCAACAAACTGCAAGGGCATTGGCGGGCAGATAAAGAGAAGGTACACTGATTTTGTTGTAGAAGAAGTTACTCCAAGTGGAAGAGTCTGCGAAGTAAACCGGTTTATTGGAGAGTACGGCTGGGAAAAGCACGAGTCAGGTCTAAAAATTCCAAAGAGAAAAGAAGAGGAACAACTTTACCTTGACCTTGAAAAAATAAATAAGGACCTAAACTTTTGCATTAGCAGAATCTCAAGATTTTTGCAATGCAGCAAAAAGCGAATTGGATATGCCGGCTTAAAGGACAAGCGCGCAGTAACCTGTCAAAGAATTTCAATCTTTGACCCAAACCTTGAAAGGCTTGCTATGTTTTCATCAAGAGGAATTGATTTGCGAAACCCAGAGTGGAGTGATGAAAGGGTTGAAATTGGGGATCTTTCAGGCAACAGGTTTACAATTATTATAAGAGACATTGATTTGGATGAAAAAGAAATTAAGAAACGAATAACTGCTTTCTTCTCAGAAGTTAAAAAAGGCGGGATTGCAAATTTCTTTGGAGAACAAAGGTTTGGCGGGGTTAGAAAGGTTACCCACCTTGTTGGAAAAGAATTTGTAAACGGTAATCCTGAAAAGGCAATAATGCTTTACTTAACAGCTACCTTTCCACGAGAGGACGAAGACATCAAGGTTGCAAGGCTTGAACTTGCAAAGAGCGGCGACTTTTCAACGGCAAGCAAGGAATTTCCAGTAAAGTTTAGGTATGAGCGAGCTATAATTCACTATCTTTGTAAATCTCCAAAAGATTTTGTTGGGGCATTTAGGGAACTTCCTAAGGCCTTAAGGTATTTGTTTACTCACGCTTACCAAAGCTATTTGTTTAATCGGGTTATAAGTGAACGGCTTGCACTTGGGTGGGGTTTAAAAAAAGTGAAGGGAGATATATTATTGAACGGTCAGCCAAGCGCTCCATTGTTTGGATTTGAGTCCAAATTTTCAGAAGGAGAGCCTGGCGAAATAGAAAAATCTGTTCTGGGGGCTGAAGAAATTTCTTTGAAGGATTTCAAGGTAAAAGAAATGCCTGAACTTTCTTCAAAGGGAGCAAGGCGAGAAATTGTTTTGCAGCCTCAAAATCTAAAGTTTTTGGAAACCGGAGAGGATGAGTTTTATGAAGGAAAAAGGTTTGCAAAAATTTCGTTTGAACTAAAAAAAGGAAGTTATGCAACAACTGTTTTAAGGGAGCTAATGAAGGTGGAGTAATGATGGAACTAATAATGTTTTTTGTACCGCTTTTGTTATCAATTATTTTTGTTTACTTTTTCGCAAAATCCAATCAGAAAAACGGAATAATTGGAAAGGACATAAACAAACTTGACCAAAGGATTATTCCAGAAGCCGCCGGAATTGCCCTTCTTGTACCTGTGTGGTTTGCGATTCTCACAATAGGCCTACTTTTCCAACAAGAGTTTAACATGTTCTACTTTATTTTCGGTCTGCTTGTTAGTGCGTTTGCATTCATTGGATTAATGGATGATACAAAGCACAAGTTTATGATGAAAACAACCCCTTGGACCTTTAGAGCCATTCCAGTAATTTTTGTTTCACTTATTTTTGGTGCAATTCACTTCCACGACCCGGTTTGGGCAATTATGGTAGCACTGTTTGTTGCAGGGCTTGCCTCATTTGAGAATACCTTTGCCGGGCTTAACGGATGGGAAGTGGGTTCAGGCCTGATCATATCTTTGTTTGTAACATTAATTGTTTCAACAAGCCTTGACCCAAATCTTGTACTTTTATCACTTGCCTTAAACGGAATGATTCTTGGACTTTTGTTTTGGAACAAGTTTCCTGCAAAAGTTTTTCCAGGAGACAGCGGAACCCTTTTCATTGGAAGTTCAATAGCCGCTTTACTTGTGATGAACCAGCGGTTTGAGATGATACTTCTTGGAACGCTGTTTTTCCTGCCGCACTTTGTTGACTTCTTTTTACTAAAGCTTTTAACAAACCCACGAGATGTAAGCCAAAGCAAAACAATGCCCTATGCTATTCTTCCAAATGGAAAGCTTACAATTCCAAGAACAGGAAACGGTTCAAAATTAGACTTTGCAAAACTTATTCTCAAAGTATTTGGTCCACTAAAAGAGTGGCAAGTGGTGACAATAATTTGGGTTGTTACAATTGCAAACTGCCTTTTCTGGTCAAAGATGTTTGGCATAATTTGAATTCTTTTTCAAGCCAACAACTAAGTGAACTGCAATACTTGAAACTGCCGGTACAACAAGGCGAACCAAGTCAAAGAGAATTAGTAGAGCCCCAATCTGCTGAATTGACGGGGGTGAAACTGCAATTGGCATTGAAAGAAACGCAAAACCTATTCCTTCAACCACTCCAATTCCACGCGGAAGAAAGGGAGTTCTTTCAAGAATTGAAACAAGAATGAACAGCACTGCAACTGAATAAATTGGAATGACAATTGACAAGGCCTTAAAAGAAAAAAGTAAGGCAAGGAATTCAAGGCCCAGGGAGAGGCCGGAAAATAGCAATGCTATTAGAAAGCTTTTTTTTCCAAGGCTTGGGAGATACTCACTGTAAGATTCAAAGAATTTGCAAAGTCTTTTTGCTAAGGGAATCTTTCCTGAAAAGTGTCTGAAAATTCTTGCAATTCTATGTCCAAAACTTTTTTTCAGCGGAAGAAGAAAGAGTGCTGTTGCAAGAAGAATTACTGCAAAGCCTGAGAGAAGGCCTGCCAATATAAGGACGCTGTATTCTGCAGAGGAAATAAAGAGAAGAATTACTGTTCCTGAAAACAGGGAAATTAGAAGAAACTTCAACCCCTTTACAACCATGGACGCGGAAACTGATTCAGAGTAAGGAACATTAAAACGCTCCTTTAATGACATTGCCCTAAGCATGTCTGCTCCAAGCTGAATTGGGGTAAGGGATGCGTAAACAGCGGAAAAACCAATAATCATAGAATCCTTGAATCCTACCGGATTGCGCTTTTTTATGAGGTATGCCCATGGAATTAGCCATATAATAATGGAAAATATGAAAAAAATGCATGCAATAGCTAATAATTCAATATTTACTGATTTTAGTACTTCTGTTGCGTTGGTAAGGCCTCCCAATACTGCCAACAGGGCAAAAACAAAAAATAGGACAATAAACGCGTTCTTGAGATGTTTTTGCATAGTAATCAGCGAAGCATTCCAGTAATCTCATTGCTCTTGGCAAGCACTTCATCTGCATTACTAAACATCGCCCTTAACACAGTAAAGCTTGTGTTGTTCAAAGCGTCAATAGTGTTGCTCTTTACAACAATTCTTTTGTCTGAAATTTCCACAGTTGGCTCTGTAATAGCTGAGTCTGGAAACTCAATCAAAATAACCGGCTTCTCATCAGACTCAAGCATTTCACTGCAGGGCCCTGCTTCAAGTCTTTCCTCTGTTCTGAAATCACCATAATTTGTAAGGCAGTGAAGAGTATTGCCCTGCGAATCTGCAACTCTAAACACTTGGGTAACCTGCCTTCCATTCCCAACAAGAACAACCACAAAAAGGTTTGAAGCGTTTAACATAAATGGATTTACAGTATTGCCTGCTTCGTAAATTTCTGAACTTACAATAAACTCGTTTTCACCAGCAATCCCTGGAATGAGTTCCAAAGGGGACCCGGTGTTTGACATAAATAAAACACCTTCAGACCTTACTACATTAAAATTTTCTGCCGGGCCTGCTAAAATTGCTGCAACAAAGATTATAATCAGCACAACTAAGATAGCATAGACAACGGTCTTTCGCGAGTTAAAAGCCATAAGTTAGAAGTAATGCAAAACTAATAAAAAAGGATTCAAAAGATTAGGAAAAAGAATAACTTATACATAACAATAGTCTGTTTTCTCAGAAAAAACGTTAAAAAAAGAAAAAAAGGGAAAAATGATTGGTTTTGACACCAATCGTTTTTCAACAGACTTAGCTCAACGCGTCAAGTGCGTCGATTAGATCGTTTGCAGCCAGCTTTGTATCAGCAGCAGCGTAACCTGCAACAATTATGTCACCGTTACCGAGCAACTGTACAACTCTGTCTCCACTAGTTGTCAATGCTTCCCCTAGTGTACCTTCTCCTTCACCAAGTGAAGTTGAAGATGAAACCAACTTGTTGACTAGCCAACCACCCACAATAATGTGAGCTCCTGCTGGTTCTGGTGTATCTAGGAATACTAATTGACCTACTGGGACAATTTCCTGTGCTACTGCTGGATCTGCAACTGCGCCACCCGCTGCTGGGCAAACGCCACCTGCGATCGCATCAACTGTTACCTTAGTGGCACCCTCTTCACCTGATTCGCCCTCGGCAAGTCCTGTGAAAGTGGTTCCGCCAGCTGCTGTTGTTACGGTGCCTTCACCGAGAACAGCAAACTTTAGGTAGAGCTGTGACTCTGGAACTGTTACCTTTACGTAGTCCCCGGCAGAGTCAGTTGAAATGATTTCTACTTTTCCACCGTAGTCCAACCAAGTCGCTGCTGACTGGTTGTCTGGACTATCAGACCTCAAAGACCACCCGTACAAACGGTTGATATCAACCTGTGCAGGGTAACCTGTCATGTCTGAATTTGGCAACGTTATCAGTTCGTTGTCTTCTGTACCAATATACGCATACACATCAGTTCCGGAATTGTTTGTATCGAAACCAAATGTAGCCACCATGTACGTAGTGTCTGTCGGATTGAAACCCAACGCAGTGTGATCTGGAACATAGAAGGTAGAGTCTAGATCTTGCCTATATCCCGTTTCAGCCGTGTTATTGTGGCTATAGTATGTGTTTGTTATTATGGTATTATTGGTATAGTTTGTTCCGTTGAAGTCAACGTCTGTCGTCGAAAACTCATTGGTAAAGTTGGTACTTCCGTCCAATAGGAGGTATACATCTTTGTATGATGACTCATCATTCACATACATTACGTACTTGTATGTGTCGTTGAGCGATGTATTAGTTACATCCATTGTTTGGAATCCCCATGCTTTATCAATATTTGTGTTGTCGTCGTCGTAGAACATTGTTTCATATACAGGTGTGTTACTACCAGCCGTTAGGATTGTACCGTCTCCAAATGTATAGTTATTGAAGCTCTGGTTAGCAAACTGACAGTTTCCATCCGCACCAAGTTGAACTTGAGTT
>JASLNX010000068.1 GCA_030745815.1 archaeon | reverse complement strand
TTTTTAATTTTTTCTTCAAGCTCTCGCTCTTTACTTACTTTGTCTTCAGCAATTTTCTTAAACGAACCAAGGACCTCTTTTGTTTCCTTTAATTCTTTTTTGAGAGAATCAAATTCTTTTTTGAACTTTTCTTCAACCTCTTTTTTCGCACTCAATTTGTTTTCCTGCAGTGAAAGTACTTCACTGGTGTAAGAGTTTCTTAACTGCAAAGTTTCGTGTTCCACATCAAGTACAACCTTTTTGGCATAATCTCTTTCCTTTTTTAGCATTGTAATTACTTCAAGGCTCTTTTCAACGTAATCGTTAAATGTTTCCTGCATAGCGTCTAGTTTTTCTTTTAATTCAGCGTAACTGTTTTCAATGTATTCAACTTGCTTTTTGTGAAGTGAAATTTCACTGCGAAGTTCGTTTGCCATTGCGCTCATTCGCATTCCCGTATTGGACAGATCTTGTTCCAAGTCAACGGATGTTTGCTCTTGCACATAACCTAAATAACTCTGCTTTCTAATGTTTTCATATTTTCCACGCAGTTCCCCAATTTCGTTTTCTTTTGCTTGTAAAAGATCAAGCATTTGTTTTGCAGTGCTTTTTCCTTCAAGAGGAGCTGAACTTTGCCTTAAAATAAAAACATTCAAGCGTTCAGCCATATACCGTGCTCTTAAAAGAAGTGTTTGAACTTTTTGGGACAGATCTTCGTAGAGTTCAAAATTTTCCTCTTTTTCAAATATGTTTGACTCTTTTACAACACTTTTTTTGGATTTCTCAAGCGAAAGGTTGTTTTCAAGAATTTTTGAAGTTGCTGCAAATTCAGCTAAAAGTTCGCTAAAATCAGGCGCTCCAACTTTAGCTCCCTTTCCAAGTTCTTTCTTAATTCGTTTAAAGCGCTCTTCAAGGTCTTCAAGTTTACCCATTGTCCTTGCAAGGGAGGCTACAAAAACAGTTCTGCTGGCATTTCCCCATTCATCGGCAGAAACGCTTGAGTGAAGATCATTTATTGCTTCAACAATTTTTGCAATTTCAATTCGTAAATCCACTAAAAGCACCATATATATTTTCTATTAATTAACGCCGACCTTATTTATATTTCTTCGCAGGCACACTAAAAGCTTTTTATTTCCAAAGCATTTATTCTTTACAACATGATTAAATTTGACAAGGGAATTCAGGTTGGAGACAAACTTCTAATTGACCCGCACACAAAGCGGCCGATAGAAAACGTTTTGATAAGCCACGCTCACTCTGATCACGTTAAAATCAATAATGAAAGCAAATACTTCTTCTCAAAGGAAACCAAGGCAATTATTGAGTCAAGATACCAGGCAGTGGAAAACTCTAAAACTGTTGCATTTGGAAAAAAAACCAATATCGGAAACGTTGACTTAACTCTTGAAAACAGTGGCCACATTCTTGGCAGTTCATCCGTCTTAATAGAGTCTGACAAAACGATTGGAATAACGTCTGACTTCAAAACCCAAAATTCCTTAATTCAAACAGGGGCCGCTCCCTTGAATTGTGAGATTCTCTTAATTGAAAGTACTTTTGGAATTCCAACATTCAGCTTCCCGGACCGCGAGTCCATCTACACGGAAATCGGTTCCTGGATAAAGGAAAAATCCAAGAAGGGTTTTGTGGTTCTAGCGGGATACTCTCTTGGAAAGGCGCAAGAGCTCACTGCAATTTGCAACGAGTACGCTGGCATTTCCCCACTGGTTCACGAAAGCGTTTTTGACAACAACGAGGTTTACAAAAATTCAGGAGTAAAGCTTGGCAACTACCTCAAACTAAACCACAACCTAAAAGACAGTCCTGTTTTAATTGCGCCACCAACTCTTGTAAACCACAACCTCCAACAGGTCTTGGAATACAGTTTGAAAAAACCAGTTTTTACCGCGCTTGCGACAGGCTGGAGTTTTAGAAGCAGTTACGATAGGATATTCCCATTAAGCGACCATGCAGATTTCCCACAGCTTTTGGACTATGTAAAGCAGTGTGACCCAAAACTTGTTTTAACAATGCATGGATATGAACGCGAGCTGGCGAATTATGTTTCAAGGCGTCTTGGAATCCCGGCAAAACCGCTTGCAAAAAAAGGGCAAAAGGTTCTAAGTGAATTCTAAGAAAGCCCCTTTAGTTTCCAAAAGTCCTTTTTTCGCTCCAAAAGAGTAGTTTTATAACCGTTTTTTTGTCCAATTTTAGCTGTTGATATTGAGATGGATAGAATACACTCTAATG
>JASLNX010000067.1 GCA_030745815.1 archaeon | reverse complement strand
ATCAGCTGTAAAAACTCTTCTTTTGAAATAAACAGTTCTTTTTTGCCCTCAATTAAAACAACTGCTTTGAGTGGAAGATGCTTCCAAATATTTGAAAAGCCCTGTTCTTTAATTGACTCAAAATATTTACTAACCAGCTCGCGCTGTTCTCTGTCAAGCTCTCCTGTTTTGTCTCCTGCATCACTTCCCAACATTGCTTTGCAGAAGGGATAAATATCTTTTAGCGAACGCCTGCTTAATGCAACAACTGGGAAAAGCTTGCAAATTGGCGGGGCCGAAGGATAGATTTTACATTTGCCCTTGCTTAAGAAAACGCACTCTCCTTTGGAGTCTCTCTTAAGCGTTACCGCCGGAAGAACAAGAAAGTGCGACGGAACAGGCTGCATTTCTTTTCCAACAAACTCCGCAAGCTTGCTGGGTAAGAACTTGCTGTTGATTGTAAGGCCGTCTGACTTGCTGTTCTTTGGATAAATGTGAGCTATTAGAAAACATTCCTTTTCAAGGAAGTCTTTAAGTGAAACTTTGAGTTCTTTAGCGATTTTGTTCGCGTCCTCTGGAAGAAGCGTAATCCAATAACGCTTACAGCATTCATCGCACCCCAGGCCAATACAATCTATTTTCATTGGATTGATTTCTGTTACATACTTTTTAAATGGTTATCAAGAAATAGTGTTTAGGTAAAGATTGCCCTCGTAGCTCAGTGGTAGAGCAGCTGCCTTGTAAGCAGCAGGTCATGGGTTCAAGTCCCATCGAGGGCTTAATATTTGGAGGAATTTTTTATGGAAAAAATAATTCAGTTCGTTGCAAACTATGAAGATTGGCAGGCAATAAAAAAATTAAAGGTTGAGGAGAAAACCACCCCAAAAATGGTAATGGAATTTCTAACCAGCCTTGGAGTAAGCCTTGATAACAAAATTGAGGCCAATTTGAGAAAGACCGTTGATTTGGACAAGCTTGATGCGGTACTTGGCGAGATTTCCTACGGCAAAACAGAGGAAGAAATTGCCACCGCCTTAAAAGCTCTAAACAGTAGGGCCGTTACTTCAGTAATAAAGGAAATTACTGAACTAGAGGAACTACAGAAAAATGAGAGAAAAGAGCTTAACCAATTTTGCAAGGTTTACGCAGCAAGAAAGGCATTGAAGAACTGTGAATTGAATGTAGACTACAGTAGTGTTAATGTCCCTGGAATGAAGCGCAAAAAGGAAAAGAAGGTTTAAATAAAAAGAAGCCTTTTCTTTCTTTCATGGCAGGATTACTTGAAACCGTTAACTGGTTTGACGTATGGTTTCTACAAACCGTGCAAACAGCACTTTCGCCATGGCTTGTTTCGCTTGCTCTTGCAGTAACTCTTTTAGGGAATCCTCTTCTTTGGATACTTATTGCAATTACAGTTTACTGGCACGGGCGTGAGACCGAATCCTTTTACTTAATGAATGTTGCGCTGTTTTCCTCAATTGTTGTCGGCGCACTAAAACTTGCCATTGCAAGGCCTCGCCCCAACCCGGAAATTTTTAACGCAATTGCAACCGACACATACACCGGACTCTCGTTTCCATCAGGACACTCTGCATTAATTGCAGCTTACTGGGCATACCTTAGAAAATTTTTAAACAAGAAAAAAGACTTTTTGTTTCTTGCAGTGGTTTTACTTGTTGGACTAAGTAGAATTTACCTAGGCGTTCACTTCTTATCAGATGTAGTCGCAGGAATTGTTTTTGGAGTTGCCATTGGAAGATGGAATCTCTGGCTAAAAGAAAAAGTAAAACACAGCCACTTTAAGCCCAGCAGACTCTTTGACAGCCTAATTATTGCGGGAATCTTACTATTTTCACTTCTTGCTTTATCATTTCTTGAAAGCATTCCTCTTGCTGCAATATTTCTTGGATTCTATGCTGGCTTTTTCCTTTCAAAGGAATTTAACTTAAGAGTTGAAAACCTTAGTTTTAAGGACGGGATGGTGAGAACAATTATTGGATTCGCAGGCATTGCAATAATCCTAATGCTATTACCTATAATTACATCCATTAGCTTGCCATCACAAGAATTTGGCGCAACAAGAACCTTCCTGCTGCTAGGGTTGGTTGGATTTTGGGGGAGCTTTTTGTTCCCACTGCTTTGTTCAAAATTTAAAAAGCCTAAGGCTTAAGTTTTATTGCAGGGGGCGCCTGTGCTCTTTTAAATTCCGCTGCCTTAATTCGCTTCATTAAATCCAAAATCAGTTCTTCAGAGTGCCCCAGTTTAATTAGTTCTTCCTTACCCTTACCTTCCACGAAAATTAAATCAACAAGCAGACTAACCTTTTCATAATCAAAGGGGTCAACCTGGCCCGGGGAAAGTTCTGCAGACGGCGTCTTTTCAACAACACTTTTTGGAATCGGGTTATTCATTGTTTTGTTTATGTAATTTGCCAAACGATAAACATCTGTTTTGTTTACATCGGCTATTACTGCAATTCCACCGCACAAATCCCCGTATAATGTACAGTAACCCAGAGCAAATTCTGTTCTGTTTCCTGTTGCAAGAACTAATCTGTTCTGCGCGTTTGAAATTGTCATTAAAACATTGCATCTTATTCTTGCCTGCGGATTTTCGTCAGCTGTTCCGCTTAACGATTCTTCAAAAACTTTTAAGTAAGCCTGTCTGTTTAGTTCAACGGCCTCCTCTATTGGCCACTCTTTAAATTCAATTCCAAGATTTGCTGCAAGCGCTTTTGCGTCCTCTGTACTTTCTTTGCTGCTGAATTTGGAGGGCATTGCTATTCCAAGAACATTCTTTGCTCCCAAAGCCTTTGCTGCGATAGACGCCACAACGCTACTGTCAATTCCGCCGCTTAGTCCAAGAACTGCCTTTGAAAAGCCCGCTTCTTCTACATAATCCTTAAGGCCTGAAATAAGAACTTCGAACATTTCCTCAATTGAATCCATAAAAATCACTGGATGGAAAACTAATTTAAATGGAAACCGGCCCTTCTCAAGAAAAAACCACCAAGTTTAATAAAGTAAAAAACACAATAATTACAGGAGAGATTACTTTGACGCCAACACCTAATGCAGCTAAAATATTTGCCCATGTGCGAAATATTAACGTTATTGGACCAGATAAGAAAAGGCATCTAGTAAGAATTAGGATGTTTCAAAAAGAGTCCAGGGCACAACAACGGCAGATTCGGTTGATACAGAGGGCTGGGTTACTACCTTGGCTTGGAGCTGCCAGTACTCTTGTTGAAAGATATGCTGCTGGGGCTGTTTCAAAAGAGTGATTTAAAGTACTTGCAGAAGACGCTCTTGTTAGAATTACTCCAAACCTTCGCCATATAACGCATAATCCAGAAGATGTGGAACGTTATTTGCGCCAGTGGCTTGACGAACCAATAACTCTAATTGACAGTTTCAGGGTTGGCCAACTTAGTTTGCGGCACTTAGAAGAGCAGGCAAACAGAAAAGCTCGTGAAATATGTAAATCCCTTTCCGACATAATTGTTATCACAAATCCCCACTTAGGAAAACGCAAACAATAAACTTTAAAACCGTTTATGGGCTACTTTTCTTAACCCGCCTTAGCTCAGTAGTTAGAGCACTCGGCTGTAGATTTTTGATACTCCCCCAAAAGGGAGCGAGTCCGAAAGGGCACCGCAAAAGCGGTTACCGAGGGGTCCCCAGTGCAACTCTGGGAGGCGGGAATTCTTCTTATAAGGTACGCCAAACGGCACGGTGATTAACCATGAATGAAGGCGATTTAAAGAATAAAATAGTAAGTCTGTACGAGAAAACAGCGACTGAATTGCCTAATGACATAGTTTTTGCTCTGGAAAAGGCAAAGGAAAAAGAGCAAGATATAATTGGCAAAGAAATTATAGCAAAGATTCTTGAAAATGTTAACCAAGCAAAAACAGACTGCCTGCCAATATGCCAAGATACCGGCATTCCCATATTTTATATAAAGCGAACTAAAGATTATTCGGAAGAAGATCTGAGAAAAATTATTGACGAAGCAACTGTTATTGCTACTGAAAAAATTCCATTAAGGCCAAACGCCGTGGATGTTCTAACCGACAAAAATCTGGGAAATAAACCAATCATACATTTTGAAGAGTCAGAAGAATTCAAAATTGACTTATTACTAAAAGGAGGCGGCTCAGAGAACGTTTCAACAATTTACCAGCTACCAAACCAAAAAATAAATGCAAACCGAGACTTGGATGGCGTAAGAAAATCTATTCTCGACGCTGTTTTTAACGCTCAAGGCAAAGGATGCCCGCCCTACATAATAGGAGTTGCTGTTGGAGGAAATATTGAGGAAGTTGCTCACTTATCCAAGAAACAACTTCTAAGAAAAATAACTGACCTCAATCCAAATAATAAATTAGGAGAATTTGAGAAAGAAGTGCTAAATGAAATTAACCAGCTAAACATCGGCCCCCAGGGGTTGGACGGGAAAACAACTACTTTAGGAGTTAAAACAATCTTTACTGCAAGGCACCCGGCCTCCTTTTTTGTAGGAGTATCAATTGGATGTTGGTGTCTACGGAGGCAAAGCCTATGATTTCCTTAAAGACGCCTCTGAAGAAGGAGGACATACAAAAACTAAACGTTGGCGATAGAGTCCTATTAAGTGGAACAATCTTTACAGCAAGAGACAAAGCATGCAACTTCCTTTTACAAAACCACCTTGCAGAAATTGAAAACTCAGCCATCTACCATTGTGGCCCAATAGTCAAAGGAAATAAAGTAATCTCTGCTGGCCCAACAACAAGTTATAGATTAAATCAATACACCCCGGAATTAATTGAAAAATACGGGGTAAAAGCAATCATTGGAAAAGGGGGCATGGATGAAAGCGTTTTAAATGCGTTGAAAGGAAGAGCAGTTTACTTATCAGCTGTTGGAGGCGCAGGAGTAATCTATGCAACCGCAACCAAAGTAAAAAATGTATATAAGAAAGAATTCGGGATGCCCGAAGCAATATGGGAACTTGAAGTTAAAGATTTTCCAGCCATAGTTACGATGGACTCAAAAGGCAATAACTTGTATGCAAAAGTTTTCCAAAAATCAAAAAAAGCATTTGTAAAGTTAATTCTGCCAACCAAGTAAGATTTCAGAGGCGGGAATTACTCCACTAGCCTTGTGGAAAAGATTCTTTTGTATGTTGCAATTAGTTTTGCCCTTGAAGCGATTTTGGTTCTTAGTTTTGACTCAATTGCGCTTAGACCGCGTTTTTCAGCCTGTTTTCTAGCAAGCCGCAAAGACTCGTATTCAAGTTGAATGATTTCCAATTCGCTTGCAAGAACTTCTGGTTTTCTGTATTTGGGAGCGTGTGGAAGGTGAAGAGAATCAAGTGCAGGAAATTTGCTCCCCAGCACAGTTATTTTGAGTGCGTTTGACAAAGGAATTCCCAGTCGCAAAAGAGAAACCAATCTCTTAGAAAGGTGGTTGTCGGACAACACGCTGTCAACGGTCTTGTTTT
>JASLNX010000066.1 GCA_030745815.1 archaeon | reverse complement strand
AGTGAAATCAGTGTGCTTGCTATTATTGCAATGTAAACAATTTTTACAACATCTAATGCGCCAGGGATATTGTGCGCAATAAGTAGTGGTGCTAGTGCCGCCGGTGCAATTCCCTTTGGTGAGATTAATCCAACCTTTAGTTTTTCAGGAGTTGAAAGTTTAGTTCTGAAGAGAACTATGAAGCTGCTTAAAAGTCTTGCAGCAACTAGGGCAATAACTATTGCAATTATTTCTTGTCGTGTAATTGAAAGTTCAATAAGCGTTTGTATTGAGAATTGCATTCCAAGAAGAACAAACACAAAGACGGTGAAAATAAATGCAAGCTGCTTTGAGAATGTTCCAAGAACTTCTTTTTTTGGAATATTTGTGCTGCTGAGTAAGAGTGCGGTAATTGCAACTGAGAGGATTCCTGAACCAAAAAGATTTTCGGCAATTACAAATACTGCGATTGCAATCATTAGTCCGGCTATTTGTTCATGTTCTGTTCTTAGTGAAAGTAATATTCTTTGTCCAATAACTGCTCCTAAAATTCCAACGGCGGCTCCCACAATTATTAGTAGGAAAAATTTTGGAACGTTTAACAAGGCAAGTTCAGGTTTTACTACGTAATCAAGAAGCAGCAGTGGCAGTATCAGGGTAAGTGGCTGGTTGAAAACGCTTTCGCTCATTAGAATTGTCGAGATTCTGCTTTCGCTTGTTGAACTTGCTGAGATGGCTGCGGAGTCGCTTCCACTAAGAAGTGCTCCAAGAAACGCTGCTGTTATTAATGGCAAGCTTAGAAGGGAGTAGGTTATTCCGGTTATTAATCCAAATGTTATTAGAACTCCGATTGTTGCAAGCATCATTATGATTTTTGAGTCTTTCTTTATTTCGCGTAGTTGCAGGTGAAATCCTGCGCTGAAAACAACTATTATTAGGGCCATTGTTCTAATGAGTTCGCCAAACCATTCCCATCTTCCCATATCTAAAATTCCAAATGAGACAGCAACTGTTCCTGCAAGAATAAGTGATACAACAAAAGGGGCGCCGGTTTTTCTGCTTACTACTTTCAAAATTATGCCAATAAATAGCACTATTGCTATTTGTGTAAGAAGTACGAGTACTCCACCTGCTTCTATGGGACTAGGGGTAGGCATGTTAATTTCCAACAACAAAAGGCGTTTATTGTTTTTATTCTTTTTGATGCCAAATTAGTTGCTATGATTTTGATAGTTGCAGAGAAGGCTATTGCGGGGCAAAGAATTTCATCAATTCTTGCTGGCCACGATGTGCCTGTTTCAATGGAGCGTGGGGCCAAGTTTTTTTCTTTTGAGCAGGGGGATAAGCAGTTTATTACCGTGCCACTACGTGGCCACGTTGTTAATGTTGATTTTCCCACTCGTTACGCTTATTGGATTGGAACTGATTTGAGAATTTTGGCAAAGGCCGATGTAGAGTATAAGGATAGTGAAAAGCCAATTCTTGATTTTCTTCGTGATATTGCAAAAGATGTTGATCAGGCAATAATTGCAACTGATAATGATCGGGAAGGGGAATCTATTGGCTTTGAGGCAATCAATGCTTTAAAGGATGGAAATTCAGAAATAAAAGTAAAGAGAGCGCTTTTTTCTGCAATAACACCTGTTGATATAGAAAGCGCTTTTGATTCATTAGTTGATGCTGATGAAAATCTTTCTGACTCGGCCGATTCAAGGCGTGAGATAGATCTTGTGTGGGGGGCGGTTCTTACAAGATTTCTTTCAATTGTTTCTGGAAGAATGGGCAAGGAGTTTCTTAGCATGGGTCGTGTTCAAGGGCCAACATTAGCTCTTATTGTTAATAGGGAAAAGGAAAGGCTTGCGTTTGATCCTAAGAAATACTGGGAGCTTGCAGCGGTTTTTTCAAAGGACAAAAGCAAGTTTGAAGCAAGCCACAAGAATGGCCGGTTTTGGGACGAGGCAAAGGCAAACAAGGCGTTTGATTGCAAAAAGCCACCTGAAGGAAAGGTAACAAAAGTTACCAAGAAAAAGCGTGTTCTAAAAAAGCCTCTTCCATTTAACACAACCTCGTTTCTTACTTCGGCTACAAGTATTGGCTTTACTGCAGGGCGCGCTATGCAGATTGCCGAGTCACTTTATCAAAGCGGTTTCATTTCTTATCCAAGAACAGACAATGCAGTATATCCTGCTTCTTTAAACCTTAAGGAAATTCTTACAAAGATTTCAAGGGTTGCAGAATTAAAGGATGCGGTAAACAAAGTTCTTGCTCTTGACAAGATTGTTCCATCAAAAGGTAAGTCAACAAAGGATCACCCTCCAATTCACCCGGTGTCAGCTGTTAGTAAGCAAAAGCTTTCACCTGAACACTGGAAGGTTTACGAGCTTGTTTGCAGGAGGTTTCTTGCAACGCTTGCTGAGGACGCAATAACCGAAAACCTTTCGGTTGAAATTGACCTTAACAGCCAATTGTTTGTTGCAACTGGCCAGGTTTTTGTGAAGAAGGCTTGGAAAGAACTTTATCCTTATTCAAAAGCAAACGAAGTTTTCCTCCCCCCTCTTTCTACTGGGGACGCTGTTGCTCTTGAAAAGCTTGATAAGCTCTCAAAGCAAACCACTCCAAAGCCAAGGTATTCTCAAGGAAGTCTTATTAAAAAAATGTCAGAACTTAACCTTGGGACAAAGTCAACGCGGGCTGAGATTATTCAAAAGCTTCTTGCGAGGAAATATATCTTTGGAAAGAAGGCACTTGAACCGAACAAAGTTGGTTTTGCAGTTATTGAGGCAATTGAAGAGCATTCTCCAATTGTATCAAAGTCTGATATGACTGCTAGAATAGAAAAGGAAATGGATTTGGTTGCAGAGGGAAAAAAAACCAAAGAATTTGTTGTGAACGAGAGCAGAAACGAACTTTCAAGCGCGCTTGACAAACTGCTCGAGCACAAGGCGGATGTTGGTTCGCATATTAGAAAAGCTCTTCGTTCTGATTCAATACTTGGAGAGTGTTCTGCAAAGGATTGTGACGGGGAGCTTCTTATTAGGCGGGGCCGGGCATCGGGAAAAAGATTTTTGGGGTGCAGTAATTATCCAAAGTGCACAAATACTTTCCCACTGCCACAAAAAGGCCCTATTTCTCCTTTGCCTGAGAAATGTTCGCAGTGCGGAAATCTAATGATTCATGTGGGTGCGGGCAGACGCCGCTTTAAAATGTGTATTGATCACAATTGCCCGTCAAAAGAAGAGTGGAAAAAAAGAGCTGAAGCTAAAGACAAAAAATCAGGTTAAGGTGAGGGGTACAATAAGATCCGTTCTTAATACGGTGAGCCTACCCCTCCCTTGAACCATTATTGAAGCAATCTATTAGATCCCTCCTAGTGGTGTTTCCTTGTAATAATCTACTCGCCCAAGCTATATAACAACTATCTCGTTTTTACTGTCCAAACAGATACACTTAAATTGTTTTGTATGTACCAATTGTCTTATTGTAGCTGTGTTTGGTGGTATGGTGTCTAGTCAGATGAAAGTAACGGATGAAATCAGAATTAATATTCTTGAGGCCTTGCTAAAAACTGGCAGCGTCCAACCAAACCTAAGGCAGGTTCAAAGACGCACAGGCTATCACAAGGCCACAATAAAGAGCAGTATGGATTTTCTTCAAAAGGAAGGAATCTTGCATGGTTTTGGGCCCAAGATAAATTATAGGAAGTTGGGATACGACATTGAAGTTTTGAGCATTAACAAAGTTGATTTAAGTGAAGAGAAGGCCTTTGCAAAATATCTTGCAACAATCGAAAAGGATGATCACGTTTACTGGGTTGGCAGTGTTGTTGGAAGCGGGAACTGGAACATTTTAACAAGGAATCTTTACAAGAGCGTTGAGAAATACCACGAGAGTTTTCAGAAGAGATACCGGTCTATCCCAGGATTTTATGATTTGGTGACTGACACACAGAGTTTTTTCTCAGTTGAACCTATTTTCAAACACACAAGTAGAACAAAGTCAATAATTGAGCTAATCAAAAGAGAGCGCGGGGCAGCTAATAAGGATTAATTGTGATTTTTTATGCGGCTTGAATTAAATTTTGAAAAGAGTGTTGAGGAAAATGCCTCGCTTTACTTTGAGCAGTCAAAAAAATCAAAGAGAAAACTTTCGGGCCTAGCTCAAGCCATTGCTCATACCAAAGGAGCAATTTCTAAACGTCCAAAAGAAAAACCAAAAAAAGAACCGCTTAAGAAGAGAAAGCCAAAATGGTTTCATTCGTTTCGCTGGTTTTTTTCATCTGATGACCTTTTGGTTATTGGAGGAAGAAGTGCAAAGCAAAATGAGTTGGTTGTAAAAAAGCATTTGGATGACCAGGATTTTTTCCTGCACGCGGATATCCCAGGGGGAAGCGCATGCGTAGTAAAAGCCACTGGCCCAATTCCAGAAACAACTTTAAAAGAGGCGGCGCAGTTTGCAGCGGTCTTTAGTAAGGCCTGGCAGAGCGCCCTTTCCGCAGTTGACGTTTACGCAGTTTCAAAAGACCAGGTTAGTAAGCAGGCGCCCTCCCAAACTTCTCTTGCAACAGGATCTTTTATGATTTATGGTAAAAGAAAGTGGTTCAAAAAAACCCCTTTGCGTCTTGCCATTGGTGTTAATTCTGATAAGGAAGTAGTTTCAGGCCCTCTTACTGCAATTAAAAAGAATTCCCGCGTATTTGCAGAGTTATCTCCGGGAAAGCAGAGTGCTAGCGATGTAGCCAAACGAATCCTCGCAGATATTAATCACAAGGATGAGAAAGCGCAAATTTCGCTTGATGAAATAATTCGGATAATTCCAGCGAGTGGCATTGAGGTTAAAATTTTGGAATAAGATTTTTATTAGTTTGTTAGGAATGATTGATTATGTCGGAAAAAGAACTGGTGTTAAAGGTTAATGAACCTGACCCAAGTCATGTGGGCCGTAACATAGTTACGCTTGATCGCGCCACCAAAACGCGTTTGGGGCTAACAAGCGGCGACATTGTTGAAATTGAAGGGAACAAGAAAACTGCGGCAATAATTTGGCCAGCTCGAGCGGAAGACGAAGGAAAGTCTCGTATTAGAATGGACCATTTTATTAGGCAGAACTCAGGCGCAGGTCTTGGTGAAAAAGTTACTGTAAGACCCGCTAATCCAAAAGAGGGCAAAAAAGTTGTTCTTGCTCCAACTCAAGAGGTTAGAATTATT